>JALYVR010000088.1 GCA_030853145.1 Chloroflexota bacterium
GTACTATCTCGAAAGGCTGCTCAAGCGAGGTGGTATGGGAGAAGTGTATCTGGCACTGAACGTCGAGAGCGCAGAGCAAGTAGCGTTCAAGGTAAGCAACGAGAGTGCTAGTACCCAGCCCGACCAGGAGCGCTTCGAGGAGGAGGATTTCCTCTTCCGGCGCGAAGCCATGGCAATCTCCAGCCTCAATCACGAGCACATCCTGCGCCTGCTCGACTTCGACGAGCGGACCGTTGACGGCAAGACGTTTACATACATTGTGATGCCATACTGCCAGGGCGGCTCGTTCGCGGACTGGCTCAGGCGGCATCCCGCGCGCCTCTCTCTCCACGCGGTGGCACACTTTATCGGCCAGGCGGCGGACGCGTTGCAGTACGCCCACGATCACCAGATTATTCACCGGGATGTCAAACCCTCGAACTTCCTGATCGTCGAGAATGCAGAGCGCCCCAACCGGCCCGATCTGCTGCTCAGCGATTTCGGCATCGCCAAGATGAGCAGCTCAGTGGCCACCACCAGCACCTTCCCGCGCGGCAGCACAGCCTACATGGCGCCTGAGCACTGGGAGGGTCATCCCAGGCCAGCAACGGACCAGTATGCGCTGGCAATTATGGCCTACGAGCTGCTGATGGGCCAGCTTCCCTTTCAGGGCGCGCCTGGACAGATCATGCACCAGCACTTTTATAGCCAGGCGAAACCACTGAGCACGCTGAATCCACAAGTCCCCCCCACCATCGATGCCGTCGTCCTGCGCGCGATGGCGAAAAAGCCGGAGGAGCGCTATCCTTCCATCGCAGCATTCGCGCGCGCCTTCCGGCAGGCGTTGCCACGGGGGCCAGGCAAGCCTGGCGCTACAGGGCAGAGGCGGCCTACACCTGGCCCGCGCGCGGATATAACCATGCAGCGCAAAGAACAACGCCGGGAACTTCTTGAACACAAGAAAACCCTTGCCAGGCACACACACCTTGAGCGCCATCTCGTTCGGAGAGAGGCCAGCACAGACGGTTTTGTCGATCTCCCTCAAGAGCCAGTAGCTCTCCCTGAGCCGCTACCGCTGGCGCTACAGAAACCACTGCCTGCCGCGGACAGGGTTCCTCTTGAGGAGGACCTGTTCACCGAGGAAGAGCCACTATTTCCTCAGCGTTACCGTCCAGATAGCAGCGTCTTTGATGAGGAGATCTTTGACGAGCCGTTCCCTCTGCAACGTCGCCGGTCGCGTCCCGGCCTGGGCGCGCAGGCGCCCAGCTACCGGGAGCCACCGCGCTACTCGCGACCGGAGCGAGCATTCATTGATGACCCCCTGGATGAGCCGCTGCCTCGCGAGTTCCAGGCACCCCAACGCCGGAGCTCGCGCCCAGACTGGGGAACAATCGATAGAACGCCGCCCCGGCTCTCGCAAAGGTTGCGGCCTACATCTGGCCGCATCAAAGTTCCTGTGCCACCCCGGAACAAAGAACAGGACAACAGGCGCCTGGAACGGCTGCTTGGATTGCTGCTCATTCTCGTGACGATCATCGTCTTTTTCTATCTGCTTTCGTTGATCTATGCCAGGTAGGCGCGTTCCATTCGCGAATCCGCAGGCTCCCCTTGCCAGCGAGGTATTGTCGCGAGCAAGAATTCCAGCCTGCCATCGCGGAAGCCCCTTCTAGAGGTCCGAAGAAGAGGTGAATTGCTGGACGGTCTCACGAAGTTGGTCAACGTGTCCCTGACCATGGGCAATCCCAAGAAGATAGATGCCGACCGCGTCCAGCGGGCCTAAGAGAGGAATCAGCGTCCTGGTCACATTGAGATGGGGAGCATCGGGCCAGGCATCAAGGAAAGCGCGGCAGATACGCTGGCTTTCCTGAAGACGGGCCCGCACCAGCGCAAGGCTCGACAGCTCCTGCCAGGGCACTTCAAAGCGCAAACGGCCCTCCGCCGGTACACCACGGGCGAACATGGCCGCCATGGCCGCACTCTCTTCAAGCGTGGCCGTCAGGTGGGCAACGATATGGCTCAAAGTCCAGCCCCGCTCACTGTCATCTGAAGCAGCCGGATCACGAGGCACGAAGAGCACGGCAGCATCTGTCGCTGGGGAGAGTATCTGCGTAAGCGTATCAAAGAGTTCACCGGTCATCCGATACAAATCGGCGTGGTGGACATCGCGGATCATATCAGCGTAGCTTATCTGACCCGCGAATACTGCATCCAGGTCAATTTTCATCACATGATGCCTTTCTTTAAAAGTTGATGCAATTCCTCAAATTGTTGAACAGACATTCAGTTTTCATCCTATGCTGTCATCTAGTTCTCTTTTCTTTTACACGAAGGTGCAGGAATGTATTCCAGGATACTGAATGAGCACCTGTCACAAACCTGAGTACTATTTTGTTGACATGCAAACTTATTCAAAGGCAAAAAAAGAGCGTGACTCGGCTTACTTCTCCTCGCAATTTTGCAGTGCTCGCGTAAGCAGACGGAGGAAAAAGGCACGTTCGTCGGCAGAGAAATCTGCTAAGGCGTGAGCGTTCACCTCCTCTTCAAAGACTGCTGTCACTTGTTCAAGCGCGCGACCTCGCTCGGCTAGAAAAACCCGTTGCACTCGTTTGTCACTGGGATCAGGGCTACGCTGGATGAGTCCTACATGCGTCATGCGCTGAACCAACCCGGTGATGGTTGCCCCATCCAGACCAAGGAGATCTTGCAGTTCGACCTGCGATCTTCCCTCTTGCCGCCAGAGTTGCTTGAGCATGACCCATTGTGACATGGTTACACCTTGACTTTTCAACCGGCGATCCATGTCAAGGGCCAGCGTATGCGCCAGTTTATTAATGAGCAATCCAGGACTTTCAGCGCCATCCACGTCAGAAGCCTCCCGATAATTAAGTTTGCATGCCAATAATATAACAGCTCTGTGAGAGCTGTGTCAAGGCTTTTTCGCTGCTACATCCTTTTTGCGGAACCAGGAAGCTACATAATTTTTCGGTAATGATAGCAAACATCCACAGAAGCCTTTAGCTACAGCTATGCTTGGTTGCGCCTATAAACCCAAAATGACTCAGAGAGGCATCCCGCACGTCGTGTGGTTTCTTAGGGACGCCGGGATGCATTCCCCCTCCCTATGCTGATACGCTCAAGCCATCAGAGGAAGAACTTGACGCTGGGGGTAGCGCATGGATGCCGCGTTTAGACAACAGCCCGCTGGCGGTGGCCCATTCCCGGCCCAATTCCGCTGCCCGGCACACGATGCGGTCTTGCAGGGCCTTCGCGTCCTGGCTTTCGCGGTTTTCTGCCTGGTTTCCGCCTTCTGGGGGGATCTCCAGGGCGCGCAGGCGCGCAAAGACAGGCTCCATAGCTTGATCGGGATCGCGGAAGAACAGGCTGCCGCGAATGCGCACGAAGCGCCAGCCCAGGCGCTCTAGAATCGCCTGGCGCGCCATGTCCTCTTCCAGCTTCTCAATGGGATGCCAGCGATCACCATCGCATTCTACGGCCAGGCGTTTGCCAGCGCCCTCTACGACCAGATCTATGCGATAGGCGCCCACAGGCCACTGAGAGATGACCCGGTATCCCGCCTGCGCCAGTTTTTTGAGGACCTGCCGCTCAAACTCGGACTCGACTTTGCGCTCCTGTTCCTCCAACTTGCGCGCAGAAGCCACCGCATTTCTGGCGTGCAGGATGAGGCGTTTGCGGATATCGCCCGCCTTCAGATCGACATCGGGGTCCAGCGAGTACACCACCCACATCTGATCACGAGCCCGGCTCGCCGCGACGTTAAAACGCTTCTTAAACATGTATTCGAAAGCGTCTTCGCCACGCAGCGAGAGCGGCCCATCTCCTTTGGGAGTATCGACCATCGAGAGAAAGATCACATCGCGTTCGTCGCCTTGAAAGTGTGCCGGGGCCCCGCACAGGATCTGGTGACGAGCGTACGTCGTGGCAGGGAGGTATTTGCGTAGCAGGGCATCGATACGCAACGCCTGCTCATCATCGACCATCGAGATCACGCCAAAGGTGGCGTTCTGGTATTCTGGCTGCTCGGTGGCGGCCACGAGCAGCGCGGCAATGGTCTGGGCCTCCTGCTCGTTCACATGGCCGGCAACGCCGGAACTGTTGACGCGATAGGCCACGGTCGCGGGCCGGCGCGTCACGCGGCTATCATCGCGCAGGGGCTTGATCTTGCCTTCATACGACAGGTCGTTGCTGAACTGGATAATCGGCGAAACGCAGCGAAAATGCTCTTGCAGGCAGACCGGCTCAAAGGTGGTTTTCGCCAGGGCATAGACGGAGAGTCGGCCATCGTACATCTTGGCCAGCGGAATATTTTGCAGGTGTTCGTTGATCAGCCTATCGATCTGGTCGAGCTTCTGGCCCACGGCTACAGGGGTCACCTGTTCATCATCGCCAACCACCACGACCTGCTGTCCCATGTAGAGCGCCGTCAAGGCTTTGATATCCGCCTGGCTGGCCTCATCGATGATGACTACATCGAAACGATTGCGCCGGGGATCAAAGTTCTGCACTACCCGGCTCAAGGGCATAATCCAGACGGGAACGGCGGTCTGGCACACGGGCATGAGCTGGCGCGCTTCCGCCAGCAACTGCGGCGATCTTTTGCCGGTGCCTTTGCCGACCTTGCGTATAAGCTCTTTCCAGCCCTGGAGCGCGCGCCGCTGCTCCAGCGTCGTGCGGCGCACCTGCGCAGCCCAGGCCTTCTTCTCCACCAGTTCGGCGGTAATCGTCTGCAACATAGAGCTCAACTGCACGCTGCGGTCCTGCAATGCTTCCAGGGATTGCGCGCCACGGCGCTCCAACTCGGCCCTGAGTTGCCGCCAGAGCCAGGCAGCCTCCGCGTCGCCAGGTACCTCGCGCCCGCCATGCACGCCCTCGCGATCACGGATAGCCGCCGCCCAACCGGGAGCGGCCTGCTCCAACTTCAGCAGGAGCGCGTGCCGGGCACGTAGCGCCTCCTGCCGGCCATAGAGATCAACGAGGTGCTCAAAGGCCTCCCGGTATGCCTGGCTCTGCCTGTGCGTCACGGCGGCGCGCAGGCGCTGCACAACTTCCGTGTTCTCCCCGGCCCCCGCGCTCAGATCAAGCGCGCGCGACACCGCAAGCAACTTCCCCTCGTTGACGGCATACATGCGGCGATTGATTTCGGCGTTCAGTAGGGGCGGGAGTCGCTGCTGGACGGTATCGCACAGGCGCAGCAGGTCGCCATGCTCCGCGAGGTTGACGGGCGTCTCGGCCAGCACCGTCTCCCAGCGCAGGCCCTGTTGTTTCAATTCATGCTCTAGAGGCGCCCAGGTTGCCACGAACCAATCCAAACAGTGGCGGATCTGGTACACGTACTGCTTGCAGGCGCGCTCTGGCTCCTGACCCAGCGTTGTCGCGGGCGGGGCGCCCAGCACGGTCATCTGTCGCTGCCAGCGCCCCAGCAGGTCCTGGCGCGCGGCCCGTAAGCGCACCAGCATGAGGAGTGCGATGAAATGCTCGCGAGAACTCGGCTGCTGACCATTCACGCGGGCCTTCTCGATGAAAGTCTTCCACTCGCGGTGCATAAGGAGCGTGACCCCCTTGAGGCTCCCACCACGTTCAAGGAACGCGCTAATCTCGCCAAAGGTCTTGTCAGCATGCGCCCCCGCGTCCTCTTCAGAGAGCACAGGGCCATACTCCAGGAAGGATGGGTGGGCCTGGACGGCCAGGGCATCGACGCTCTCTATCTTGGCGATAAGATCGTGCCAGACCTGGCGGCGCGGTCCTCCCTCACGACCAGCGGCGATCACCGCCAGGCGCCAGCGCGCATCGTGTCCGCTATCTTTCAACGGCTCAAGCGCCTGCGTGAGGCGAGCCTGTATCTGCTTCAAGGCCTCCAGAGGAGCCGCGCCTGGTACAGTCTGCCACAGGTTGCGCCGGTACTCCAGGTTCGTATCCTGGAAGCGCGCATGTTCCGCGACCAGCGATTCAAAGTCTGCCGGTGGACACAATTTCTCAGGAGCAGGCAGGCCATGAGCCATCGCGCGCTCATCGCTGAGCGTCACCTGCGCATTGGTGCGATAGAGGGTAACCAGTTCCTCTTGAGATAAAGGCAATGGGGCTCCCGGCGTTGCAGGCGCGGGAATCCAGCTTTGGGAGGCTTTATTATGCATAATGTAGCGCGCGGCGTCGGCAGGGCTATATGTTCGGCCCGCCAGCACAACCTCACGGTATTCGCCCGCGCGGGCCTCTTTGAGTTCTTCCCGCGCGCGTCGCAGCTCGCCGATCACGGCAATACGCTGCTGGGTAAGTTGCGCCGCATCCCGCTCAAGCAGATCGACATTTGAGAATGCCAGGCGCTCGGTAATCGCATCGATAGCGCTCTCCATCTGCTTGCGGCTATCGTCTTCCAGCATACTCACGCAGAGAGGTTGCAGCGGCCCGACGACCTTTTCGCGCAACACTCGCAGAGCCTTCGAGGTGTGGCTGGTGACGAGCACACTCTTCCCCTGCGCCAGCAGGTGACCCAGCAGATTAGCAATGGTGTGAGTCTTCCCTGTCCCCGGTGGTCCCTGTACCAGGACCGCGCCATAGCGGTCGAGCCGGCGGGCAATCTCCAACTGCTCGGCGTTCGCGGGCTTGCTGAAGAGGATCTGCTCGTCCTCGCCATTGGGCGAAAGCAGAGGTGAGACGCGCACGCCAGCAGCCGGCTGGCGCGTATTATCCGCCGCCAGCCCCGTCAAACTCAGGAGGGAATACGGCAGATCATCGCGCGCGGGCAGATTCTCCAGGATGGCTTCGAGCGCGGTATTGAAGCCGAGCGCGCGACTGCGCAGGAAGAATACGGGGTTGCGTGTAATCAGGGGGAACTGCTTCTCCTGGCGGGTGACCGGCCTGGCCGAGAACTCTCCACGCGGCGAAAGCTGATAGACTAATCGTTGCAGGAAGCGGGAGGTCTCTTCGTCTCCCAGTGGCTGCACGCTATCCCGTTCAAATTCCTGGCGGCAGCGGCCAATACCGACAGCATCGATATCCAGCGTCTGTAACAGGGCAGTATATAGCTCAGGAGGGCTATCCGTCGCGCTCAAGGTGAATTCAGGAAGCTGGGGATTAAACTGAAGTTGAAGGCGCAGCAACAAGAGAGGGTGATACACGCCCACGCGGTTTTTCTCAGGACACCAATCGAGGAGACCATCGCCAAGCATCAATTCCAGGCGCTCCGCCTCGCGCTCAAGCTGAGCGCGCAGAGCATACAACTGGTCGAATATCGCCATCGTGTGGCGTGCTGGCCGTTCCGCGTTGACCCACCTGTCATGCTCAGCAAGCCATTTCTGCAAAGCCGCCTTGAGCCTGGGATCGGCATTCACCTCTGGCAGCCTTTTGGGGTCAAGAGCCACCCTGCCATCAACATCTTGCCAGCCATTCTGCAAATAAGTGGCAATCTCCTTCGGAGGTTGGGGAGCATCCGTCAGCTTCGGCCGTCTGACTTTCAGAATAAAGCTCTCGCCGCCCGCGTCCACATCTTCTTTCTGGGTTTTTACAGGCTTCGGTGTGGTGTCGTCGTTCACCTTCCCCGCATCCGTAACGATACCACGACGAATACAGGGGTGATCGGGCAGATCAGAGAACCACAGCACCCAGGGCTGATCTTGAATATCTTGCTTAATGGGATTCTGAAGGTGGTTAAAAGCCTGGACGTAGCGAAAAATCTGCATCAGTTTGGCTCGTGCCTGGTTAAGTTGACTCTCACGCTGGTTCATCACCGATGCTACAACCCTTCCTTTGCCATACACAAACTATCCGCTTTATAGGCTATGCAAATATACCGGAGTATATTCAGCGAGACAACGCAGTGATATCGTTATTTTACACTACTTATGGTGCGAGTATAGCAGAGGTAGTGCCTATATAGCAAGCCAATAAATACCGGACACCACCTCTACATATGCATATATTTCTCAGCGAACTCGTCGCAAAAAGCCCTGACCTCGGCCTCTGGGACGGCGGCCTGCTCGTCGGCATTGAGCAGCGCGAAGATACGAAAGCCTTTCAACTCCTGGGCTATATCCGCGGACCTGGGGACGAAATGGAAATGGATATGCTCAAAATGCTGTCCCTCGGAGAAACACATGGTGTACTCCTTGGCGCTATGAGCATAGCTATGCATCACCTGGGCCAGCCTGTGCTGGATCTCCGCCAGCTCTCTGAACTCCTCCAGGCTCAATTCGTGTAGCGCCTCGGCATGGCGCTTGAGGTCGATCACCAGCCAGCCCTTCAGCGAGGTTGGGTAGGCATGCTCCACCACCCAATAACGACCGTCGTAGATTGTTGGACCCGGTGAGATACGTTTCTCGCCAGAAAGGGCACGACAGACCAGACATTCCATAACGTTCCCTCACAGTCTTTCACGGAGGCCATGCTGGGCGTCCGTAGGTTGTCGTTCATTCTACCACGGCGATGGGGCGCACGGGCGAGCCGGTGGCGCCGCGCATTTTGAGCGAGAGGCAGACAAACAGGAACTCGTAGCGCTTATCCCGCGCGAGATCTTCCAGGAAGAGATTTTCGAGAATGTAGATGCCGTGGCGAACCAACAGGATGAGATGGCCGGGTAAGGTGCCGAGGTTGGGATCGCGCAGGCCAGGCACGTCCCAGGCTACATTGTCGGCCCCCACGGCTCTGACCTGCTGCTCGGCCAGCCACTGCGAGGCGTCGGCGCCCGCGCCACCGCTGGCCAGATAGGTTGGCGGGTCCTGCCAGCGCGCGCCATTGCCGGTGCGCAGCAGCACGACATCGCCCGCGCCGATAGTCACATCCTGCCGGCGCGCGCTGGCCTCCAGATCAACGCGCCCGATGGGCCGGTCGGCCTCGACATAATCGACGCCCCGGTAGCTGGCCACGTCAAGCAGGATGCCCCGACACACCAGGGGAGGGATGGTCTCCACGCCCAGTTCGGTAAACCCGGTAGCGGTTTGCAGTTGCGGCGTGACGGCCCGTCCACCATACAGCGTGAGATTCTCTGCCTGGTGACATAGGGCGTCGATGTGAGTTCCTGAATGCTCGGCGGCATAGAAGGTGCCGGATGCGCTGGTGCGTGCTGCGCCCGTGTCCGGCTCATGGTGGCGATGCAGCGTGTAGACGAAGCCTGGCGCGTGTCCGGGGAAAATCGGGGCGCCGAAATAGCGCGGCTGTTCGAGATCGTAGACACGCGCGTGTGACAGTTGCTGAAGCAGATTGTCCATTATAGAAGAAGCCTTTCTATGCCTTATTCATCCAATCCGGCCATACGCGCCAGTACTTTAAACACAAACGCGAAATCGTACTCCGCCAGGCCCATCGCGCGCGCCGCCGTCAGAAACTCGTTACCCACAGCGGTGGTGGGCATGGGCACGTCCAGTTCGCGACCCAGATCCAGCGCCAGGCGCATATCTTTCTGCATCATATTGACATTGAACCAGGCCTCGCCCGGCTCCTTCAAAATAAAGGGCGTGCGATATTGCAGGGAAGGCGAGGCAATGGCGCTACTGAGCATGACCTCAAGGGCAGTTGCGCGGGGGATGCCACCTTTCTCGGCCAGCAGCAGCCCCTCAAAGAGGGCCATGATCTGAACTTGCAGGTTGAGGTTGATGGCGATCTTCATCAGCACAGCCTGGCCGTTGGCGCCCATATAATGGACCTTTTGGCCCGATGTCCAGCAAGATAGGCTTTACACGCTCGAAGGTGGCCTGATCGCCGCCCACCATCAACGACAGCTTGCCCTGTTCCAACGTGATGACACTGCCTGAGACCGGCACATCGAGCATGCACGCGCCCCGCGCCGTTACCCGCGCCGCCAGTTCTCTGGAGGCCGCCGGACTCACGGTGCTCATATCGATATAAACCTTCGCTTCTCCGGAATCGGATGCTCGCGTTCCTGCGCTACCCTCCGACCCCAGGCCTGCCAGAATGCCATCGGGACCCTCGACAACCTGCTGTAACGCGGAAGTGTTGGTAACCATCGTAAATACAATATCAACGGCCTCGGCGACCGCACGCGGACTGTCGCCCCACTGCATACCGGCATCCAGGAGCCACTGGGCCTTCGACCGTGTGCGGTTATAGCCAGTGACACTATGCCCGGCGTCCAGCAACTGCTTCACAACACGACCACCCATGGCGCCCAAGCCAACGAAACCAAGACGAGCCATAAAGAGACACCCCCTTACGTATTGTTCAGCGTCCCACGCGTCGCAGCAGCGTCATGAAGCAGAACTTATGCTATAGTGATACCATAGATATTTGTTATGTCAATCCTTAGGCGGTAGAATGAAGTAAATTATTATCCAGGCTGAAGGAGAGACTATGCCGATGTCTGCCGAGGCGGCGGCTGGCTTACGGGCTGCTGTCGAGTGGAATCCCAACGGAGCCAGATATCTGCTGGACATTTTGAGAGATCTGCCCATAGGGGTACGCTACAAGGAGCAAGACCGCTACGGGCCTCTCGCGCTGATGTTGTCTGCCAGCCAACCCACGAGGCAGATCACCAGAGATGTGAGCATTCCAATCCGGTCTGAGCCACTGCCAGCGGAGATGCTCAAGGCATGTGAGGTCTTCAATGTCGAGTGGTTGCAGCGCCGGTTCACCAGGCAAGAGCTTGCCGAGGCCATCGAGCGCACCCTGGTAGAGATTGAGCCTGAACCAATGTTAGAAGAGGTCGCTCCAGGCCGGAGATCGTTTTTACGGCGAAGGGCACATTTCTCCAGCGGCCAGACAAGTCAATCGAGAACATAGGCTAGGAGATCAGCTTTACTCAGAAAGGGACAGGTACATATGCAGTTTGCCATTGATATTCCCCACTTTGGTCCTTTCAGCGATCCTCACCAGGTCGCTGAGCTGGCATATGAAGCGGAGGAAGCGGGTTGGGATGGATTCTTTGTCTGGGATCACATCAACTACAAACTTGCTGGATCGTCAGAAGCTGTGGTGATCACTGACCCCTGGATACAACTGGCCGCGATTGCGCTGCGCACCAAACACATAAAGCTCGGTCCTATGGTCACTCCAGTGCCACGCCGTCGTCCCTGGAAGCTTGCACGCGAGACAGTCACGCTCGACCATCTCTCAGCAGGGCGTCTTGTCCTTGGTATTGGCTTGGGCAGCGACCGCAGCGGAGAATATCGCGACTTCGGCGAGACCACTGATGCCAGAGTTCGTGGAGAGATGCTCGATGAGGGTCTTGCCGTCCTGACACACCTTTGGAGCGGTGAGGAATTCAGTTACGAGGGACAGCATTATCAGCTCTCGCAGGTTCAATTTCTGCCCAAGCCCCTTCAGCAGCCGCGTATCCCTATCTGGGTCGCGGGCAACTGGCCCCACAAAAAGCCCTTTCGCCGCGCTGCTCAGTGGGATGGTGTCTTCCCCCTGATGCTTGAACGCGCGCTCACTCCGGATGACTTCCGTGAGATCCTTGGCTATACCCACACCCAGAGGACGCGAACAACTCCTTTCGATGTTGTTGCCGGGGGACAGACCAGCGGTATTGACAAAGTTCAGGATGCGGAGCACGTGGCCTCATTTGCCCGAGCAGGTGCCACCTGGTGGCTTGAGAGCTTTTATCCCCATCACACATTTGAACAGGTCCGTCAACGTATTTACCAGGGACCACCCCGAGGAACGACAGCAAAGTAGTGTCATTGATAAGGGAGGACCGAAGCCATCGCCCCATACGCACATCGAATCAAATATCTCATGGAAGAGGAGAAACATGCCAGAGGAACTGCATCAGAGACGTGACCCTAATGCCGCTAATGATCCGCAACCTACACCACCTGATCTAGCATATTTAGCCACAGCGCCAGAGAGCAGCACGACGCACCCACCTCGACGACCGCGCTCTCTAGGAA
>JALYVR010000089.1 GCA_030853145.1 Chloroflexota bacterium
GCTTCCACCTGGGCCGCAGCAGGGTTTCGGTCAGCCACCGCAGCCGGGGCAAGCACCCCCAACTCGCCAGCGCAGATCGGATAACCAGCAGAGCCAGCCAGGAACGAACCAGGACCAGATGCCTTTTCCCAATAATGGGCAATTTGGTCAATAGATAGAGAACCGTGTTTTATGTTTCGCTTTGGGCATCCGTCGAAACACCAAGCTAGAATAAGTGGGTGCGTGCAGCATGTCGAATACATTTGATAAACTGTCAGTTCTCGATTCGTTTATCGAAGAGGTGAATAGCTATTTGCCGGAAATCGAGACAAACCTTGAGCGTCTGGCGCAGTTACCTGACGACATGGAGGCTCTTGAGGAGACCTACCGCCGCACTCATACTATTGGTGGCTCTGCCTCGATGATGGATTTTCCAGGTCTGTCTCATGTGGCGCATGGAATGGAGGATATCCTGGGTGATGCCCTTGATGGGCAGGCGTCCGTAGATGCCCCTACTCTGGGCCTCTTGCAGCGCTCTCTGGGCCGGTTACATCAGCTTGTCGATGGCATTCGTGGCAACATCGATCAGGAAGCTATTATGGCGCAGGATGATGCTGATTATACTCAGTATCGCCTGATGGCTGATACGCGAGGGGCATCAGGATACCACAGAGCAGTGGCCCAGGAGCAGGTCCAGGAGCCTCAAGCGTCGGCTGTATCCGAAACGCAGCAAGTCCCCGCCTTTGAGCCAGCGATCTCGTCATTTGATGAGATGCTGGCATCTTTCCGCACTCCATCAGTGGCGGAGGGTCAGGAGATCGATTGGCCTGAGGACCCCATGCCGGTTTCACATTTCGCAGATCCCGCCGCGTTTGCCCCGCAACCTGATATGCCAGCCCCTCCCGCTCCGCAGTTCCCCCCAGCGAGCGCCCTGGATATGTTGGTTGCCACAACCAGGAATATTCCCGCGTATACTGCTCCCTTGCCAGAACATCCTGCCCCTCTGGTCATGGATCTACCAGCAGAGGAGATCCCCTTCCTCGCGGTAGCCACGCCGGCTTCATCTGAAGAAGATGAGATGGAACCGGCAACGTCCCTGATCTTAGAGGCCGCACCTCAAGAGCCTGATTCCATGCTGCCGGTCACGGACCCGACAGACTTTGCCGCTGTACCGATTACTGATAGTCAGGAGTATGCGAATCTGGCCTACCAGGATCACGCACGGGAGCAGCCGGACCTGCCTGCTCCCTTCTCGCAGGTTTATGATGATCTGCACGAGGAGGCCCGGTCTTTAGAGGACCAGGCTACCTCCCTGAAAAATACCGTCTCGCAGCTACGCCTGGCAGTGAATGTTATCGAATTGCAGCGAGCGGAGTTTCGTGGGTTCCTTGATGGCTCGCGGGATGCGCTCGATCGTATGGAGGACTGGGCCGGGCAGGCCATGGGCCTGAACCTGCGCAATAGTCCTGAACAGGTGCGGCGCTATCTCCCGCTCTCTGTGATGTGGGTGGCCAATAGTAAGTTGAAGAAGATACTCGATTTGCTGGCGCGCATCACAGGCGGCGTAGAGGTAACAGATGAGCAGATGGGCGCGATCCTGACACAGTTGAAAGCTTCTGTAGAGGCATGCGGCGAGGTTTTCCAGCGTTTGCAGAGCGACGCTGCCTCCGCTTCCAGGCCCGCGCAGGAAGGGGGCTGGACTCCCTGGGAGGCACAGGCCGCGCGTGATGCCCAGAATGTGCGCGAGAGTGTGACTTTTGAGCGCCGGGGCGATTATGCTTCCCTGCGCGCTGAGGTTGAAGCGAAGGTACGCGAAGATCTGCAACGCGAATATGAAAACCGGCCCAGCACGCTCGCGGCACGCATGGAATTAGAGCAGCAGATACGCGCAGAGGTGCGCAAGGAATTCGAGGCCAAACAGCAACTTCAGGAACAGATCGTTGGCGCCGGGCAGGGAGAGACATACCAGGGACTGGAGATGCGCCTGCGCAATGAGGTGGAGATCCAGGTGCGCCGCGAGTTCCTGGCGCAGATTACCAGCGGCGCTCTATCGACGGGTATGGCTACGCAGCCGCAATCGGCCATGCCCGCTACGCTCTCTCCTCCCGATAACCTGGCCGGTATGCCGGGGCAGATCGTAGACGTTGCCTTGCCCCAGGTAAGCTCGGTCTCCGTCCCCCAGGCATCCGAGCCGAACTATCCCACGGCTGCGGCACCGGCGCGTTCGCGCTCGCCGCTGGACATGGGCGACTTTGGTGAGGAGGCGGCTGAAATCTTCCGTCTGGAGGCCGAGGAGCACCTGCAAACCATCAGTATCCGTGTGGCTGCCCTTGAGAAATCGCCCAATGATCGCGACCTCTTGCAGGGTATTCGCCGCGCGACCCATACGTTGAAGGGTGCGGCCGGCATGATGGGCTTCCGGGCGATTGCCGAGGTCTGTCACGTTTCGGAGGACCTGCTCGATAGCATCGTGGAAGGCGCTATCTCGATTACTCCTCCTGTGCTCAGCATCATCCTGGATACCGCTGAAGTTCTGGATCGCCTGATTAATAATCGGGACGATGAGGGCGGCAATGTTGAGGAGACGCTGCAAACGCTACGTGGTCGCTATATTGACCTGTTGGGTGAGCAGGGGGTTTCCCCCCTCGCTGCCGAGGAAGAGCTTGACGCCGACATCGATCTTACCGATGCTGCGACAGTTGCTGGGACGGTGGCAGATGCACAGCCCGGCGAAACAGCGGCTCAACGCGTGGCGCGCGGCGATCTCAGTGTGCGCGTGCGCCTGCAGAAATTGGACGAATTGGTGAATCTCTTTGGCGAACTGCTCGTGAACCGCAGTGTGCTCGAAGAGCGTGTCCAGCGCCTCGTCCGGCTCGTCAGCGATGTAGGTGTGAGCAGTAATCGCCTGCGCGATGTAGGCCAGAGGCTGGAGAGCCGCTTTGAGGCGGCAACGCTCCCTAGCGGCCACTCGATCCAGGTAATGCCCGGAAATGGCAGCCAGGCTCTCAGCGCCGCGCTGGCTAACAATAATAAGAATCTCCTGAATCGCTCTGAACCGTCCCATCTGGCGGAATTCGACGAACTGGAGCTTGACCGCTACACCGAGTTCCACCAGATGGCCCGTGGCCTGAGCGAAGGTATCTCTGATATGACGACGCTCAGTGGCGAGATGGAGGCCATCATTCGTGAGTGTGAAGGCATCTTCGCCCGCGAGAGCCGTTTGAACACCACCTTCCAGGATCGCTTGATGAAAGCCCGCCTGGTGCCGCTCTCGACGATGATCCCGCGCCTCTATCGCACCGTGCGTTCGGTGGCCCTTAAACAGCATAAGGAGATCGACTTCCTGGCGGAGGGCGAAGCGACCGAGGTCGATCGTACCGTCTACGAGGAGATTGCTGGACCCTTGCTGCACCTGATGCGTAACGCTGTGAACCACGCGATTGAGTCGCCGCAGGCGCGCATGCAGAAGGGCAAATCCCCGACTGGACAGATTAAATTGTCAGCGGCTTACGAAGGCAACCAGGTGGTTATCACTGTACGCGATGATGGCTCCGGCATCGACCCGGATCGCGTGCGTCACGAGGCTATTGCTCGCGGCTTGATCCGGGCCGACCAGGCGCTCAGCCCCAATGACGTGATCGACCTTATCTTCCGCCCAGGCTTCTCCACATCCGAGGTGCTTAGCGAGGAGAGTGGGCGCGGCGTCGGCCTGGACGTGGTGCGCGATAGCGTCGCGCGCCTCAGAGGGGCGCTGGAAGTTGATTCGACGCCAGGGTTGGGTACGGCGTTCACGATGAAGTTCCCCACCAGTCTGGCGATCCAGGGGGCGATGATGGTGCGTGCCGCAGACCTGCAATTTGCCATTCCAACCGTGGTGGTTGAGTCCATCGGTCGCCTGGATAACTTCAAACAAGCGACCTTTGGCGGGCGGCCGGCTGTGCAGGTGCAGAATGATCTCTATCCACTTACCCCGCTTGCCCAGCTTCTGAAACTGCCGGTCAGTCCCATCGAAGCCAAAGCCCCGCTGCTACTGGTCAGTACCGGTCGCAACAGGGTCGCACTGGTCGTCGATGACATCAAGGGGAAGATGGATGTCGTGATGAAGAACCTTGGCCCACACCTGCGACATGTCCAGGGTATAGCTGGTGGGACCGTCCTTGGTAACGGACGCGTTGTGCTGATCCTTGAGCTAAACGAACTGCTTGCTACGCAGTCGCGCTCGCTCACCAGCGTGGTCACCTCCTATCGTGAAGGTGTCCTTGTGCCGCCGGTACAGCCCGCCCGTCCCACGACTAACGTTGCTGGCGATACGCGCGGAACCGTCTCTACGGCTACCCGGCCGCCGGCCATGCCTGCCACACCTACAAAACAGGAGCATGGCAAGCATGTGCTCGTTGTGGATGATAGCCCAAGCGTGCGCCGCGTGGTCAGCAATATGCTCAAACAGCATTCGTGGGAGGTGCAGATGGCGCGCGATGGCGTCGAGGCCCTGGAGATGATTACCCACGAGACGCCGGCCGCGGTCTTGCTCGATATTGAGATGCCGCGCATGGATGGCTATGAACTGATGGCCACAATTCGCGCCCAGGAGCAGTATCGCACCCTACCCCTGGTTGTGCTGACCTCGCGCGCTGCCGCCAAGCACCAGCAGCGCGCGATGCAGCTTGGAGCCAGCGCCTATATTGTGAAGCCGTACCAGGATGAGGAATTGATTACTACGCTCAATTCGCTTGTCTATGGCGCGACCGTCTAACGCTAGCCAGCGCGGGAGTGTGCTATGGGCGTTGAACGAGCGGTGACACGCTGGCATGTGCAGTATCAGAAGCTCATGATGGAAGTGACGGCGCTAGAAGCAAAGCTAGCGCCATCACCGAACGCGCAGCAGGAGCCTGCTGACCAGGCAGCACTGGCGCAGCAGCTTGCCCAGACGCAGCGCAGACTACGTGAGCTAGGCCCCTGCCCGAAACCTATGATGGGCTAGCGCCGAAGACTACGTCAGCGCCTCCACGATCAACTGGCCCATCTCTTGTGTTCCCACGAGCTTTTTATCCGCCTCGCGCAGGTCTTCTGTGCGATAGCCGCCCGCGATGACGCGCTCAACTGCTGCCTCAATAGCGCTCGCCTCTTGTTTGAGACCCAGCGAATATTGTAGCAGCATTGCAGCGGACATGATCGCGGCAATGGGATTGGCCTTCCCCTGACCGGCGATATCGGGGGCCGAGCCGTGAATAGGCTCGTACAGCCCCAGCAGACCATGTGCCGTGCGTCGTGTCCCCAGGCTGGCCGATGGCAGCATGCCCATAGAACCGGCCAGCATCGAGGCCTCATCGGTCAGGATGTCGCCAAACATGTTTTCGGTGACGATCACATCAAAGCTCGACGGTCGCCGGATCAGGTGCATGGCGCAGGCATCGACCAGCAGGTGCTCGAATGCTACGTCGGGATAGTCGGCGGCGATGCGCTCGGCCGTGCGCCGCCAGAGTCGCGACGAACTCAGGACGTTGGCCTTATCAACCGAAGTAACCTTTTTCCGCCGGTCGCGCGCCAGGTCAAAGGCCGTGCGCACGATGCGCTCGATTTCGGCCTCCGTGTAGATCAGCGTGTCGATGGCCTCGCTCCCCTGCGCTGTCTCGCGGATCTCGCTGGGTTTGCCGTAGTAGATCCCGCCCGTCAATTCGCGCACAACCAGCATATCTGTGCCTTGCAAAACCTCCGCTTTGATCGTGGAAGCGTTGAGTAGCGCCTCGAATGGTCGCACCGGGCGCAAGTTGGCGAACAGGGCCAGTTCTTTGCGCAGGCGAAACAGGGCGCGCTCCGGCTGTATCTTCGAGTTTGGTCCCTCAAAGCGCGCTGAGCCGCCGACGGCGCCAAATAGCACGGCATCGCTCCTCTGGCACAGCTCCATGGTCGCGTCAGAGATAGCATCGCCCTCGGCCTCGATTGCAGCGATCCCCACGAGCGCCCGCTGCGTATTGAATATGTGCCCGTAGCGCGCGGCGATCGCCTGGAGTACCCGCAATGCCTGCTCGGTGACCTCCGGGCCGATACCGTCTCCCGCCAGGACTGCGATGGTGTAGGTTCCCAAAAAATATACCTCCTGTTATTCAATGTCCTTTCACCTAATCATATCGCAGTCCTGTGTATGTGTACAAATCCATTTGCGTGAGGCGACCTCTTCTTCATCTTATGAGTCGGCAGGCGCTGTTGAGGGCGGATCAAGTTGCAGGCCCATCACATACGCATCAACGAACTGCCCATGCAGGTAAAACTCGCGCGTAATGCGACCCTCCTGGACGAAACCATACTTCTCGTAGAGGTGGATGGCGGGCAGATTATCGACGCGCACGCGCAGGTTGATCTTGCGAATCGTGCCGCTTTGCCTGGCCCACTCGATGAGATAGGCCAGCATATGCTTCCCGATGCCGAGATTCCAGTATTTGCGTAAGACGGTGGTCCCAAACTCGCCGGCATGCTGGATGCGAGGACGCTTGCCCGCGTTGAAGGTCAGCGTCCCGGCAATCCCACCGCCGATTTCGGCGATGACATAGAGGCTCGTGGGCGATTCCGCGCCTTTCTGAAGAAACGCCCGTTCTTCCTCCACACTCATCTCAAACTCACCGGGACCGAAGGTGATATTCTCGCTCTCGCCCGCTACCTGGTCGAGAAAAGCCAACACATGTTCAGCGTCACGTGGTTCCGCACGACGCAGCGTCAGCCGGAGATTGTTTTTTAGTAGCGCGTGTTGGGTCATTTGGGTTATTTTATCTCCTTACAATGTGTTAGGGATCTTCATTCCCTCAATTGCGAGAACAACTATCTCATAAGTAGTGATATTTTTCAATGTAATTTATGCTTTCGTCTCCATCTCCGCTTCGGTTGCGTGTGTACGCAGGGCCGGAATAGCCAGCACCACCGAGGCGATGGCCAGGGCGATGATCAGCGCGCCGGACCAGTAGGGCGTGGCGTGTCCGAACTGCGTGTAAAGCAGGCTGCCGAACAATGGGCCCAGGATCATCGCCAGCGACTGCATCGATTGGCTGGCGCCTCCTACCAGACCTTGCTGGCGTGGCCCGGCCAGGCGCGAGGTCATGCCGCGCAACGCGTTCTCCACCAGGCCACCCGAACCGGCGAAGAGGATCACCCCGGCAATCAGCAGCAATGGCGAGGCAATCAGTGCGATAGCTCCCAGCAGAATATAGCTGATCGCGACCAGGATCAGTGAGCCGATGCCCAGTTTCACTTCGCCAAAGATCGGCAGCAGTTTGCCCACCAGCAGACCCTGCGCCACAATATCGACCACACCCACCAGCGTCGAGATGATGCCGGCCTCAGTGGCACCCCAACCCAGGCTGTCCTTCAGTAGAATAGTCAGGTTTGATATGACAATCGCGAACGGGAAGCCATAGAAGAAACCTGCCAGCAGGACCCAGCGTAATTGGGTCATCGTTAGTATATTGCCCATCTGTTTGAGCGGATTCAGGTCACGCAGGCGGATCGAGGTGACACGATGCTCCTTGCGCAGGCTCTCTGGCAGAAAGAAGAAGCCTGCGACGACATTGAGCAGAATGACCGCCGCTGCAACGAGAAACGGGATGCTGTAATTGATAGTCGCCAGCAGACCACCGATGCTGGGACCAATGATAAAGCCGGCGCCTGAGACGCCGCCCAGGATACCAAAGTACTTGCCGCGCTCCTCTGGCCTGGTGCTATCCGCGATATAGGCGAAGAGCACGCTAAAGTTGCCACCTGTCAGGCCATCGATGATGCGGCCCAGGAAGAGTATCCAGAGCGAGCCGCCCAGACCAAAGAGCAGGTAGCCGACTGCTGAGCCTAGCAGGCAGATGAACAGGATCGGGCGCCGCCCAAAGCGGTCGCTCAGCAGACCCAGCCCCGGCGCAGCGATAAGCTGGCAGATGCCATATATTGAGGCCATCCAGGCCACCACGATGGCTAGGTCGTTTGGATTGCTCAGGTGCTGCTGCGTCATAAACGGCACCACAGGATAGATGATGGTCATGCCCATGGTGTTTAAGAACGAGACCACCGCGAGAAAGAAGATGGCTTTGCGGTTCGACGTTGGTGGCATGGCGCTCGCATTCTCTGGGTGTGCTGTAGGGACTTCTGGTGTACTCATATGATATGCTCCAATCTGATTGTTCTCTCATAACTGTCCCTACTGTAACCGTCAGACGGATGAGCCAGCATCATCTACCTGGATGATTCGCTGGATGATAAGGATTTTGCGCAGGAGAGTGAAAGGGGAATTACACCAGGTCAAGCTGATTGGCAGCGGCGCTCGCCTCGACACGATTATTGACGTTCAGCTTACGATAGATGCTCTGTACCTGCGTGCGCACCGTATTGACCGAGACCACCAGTTCGCGGGCGATCTCGGCATTGGAGTTGCCCGCGGCCAGCAGGCGCAGGACTTTGTGTTCCTGCATGCTCAATGGCTCCAGCAGCAATGCTGTACCGGGTGTTGTCTCTGGGGCTGGCGCTCCGGCTTTGTGGCCAAAAGCGTTCAGGATACGCCGTGAGTAGGCGAGCAGCGTTTTCTCGCGCAGATGGGGCAGAAGCTCGCGTAGCAAGGAGGTCAGCTCTTCCCCTTCATCAAGGAAAAGGCGCAGATAATCCTCACTCCGTGTTGTTTCCAGCACCTTGTATAGCTGCTCCTGCGCTTTTTCGTGCGCCCCCTGCCGGGAATAAGCCAGTACCAGCACTACCTGGACCTCCAGGCCGAAGTAGATATGGCCCGTATGTAGAGCGGCTGTAGATAAGCTCTCTAACTGCTCTATTGCCACAGCGGTTTCTCCCTGAGCCAGGAGGAGCCGTGCTTGCAGCAACTGTTCGCGCTGGCGTTGAAGCAGGGGTAGGACCTCTTCGTGTCGCTCAATACTGCTCAACCAGCGTTCTACTGCCACAAGATCGTTGTCTGCAAGCTGGATGCGTGCTAGCGTGGCCTCTACCTGGCGATAGAGTTGATAGCTATGAGATGAGAGGGGCGCCTGCCCCCGTGCCAGCCAGATCAAGAGGCGCTGGCGCGCCTGTGCGGTCTGGCCGAGCGCGTGCTCAATACAGGCCAGGCGAGTCGTTGCCAGGGCCTGAAACTTTTCCACACTCATCTGCTCACCGATCTGTAGCGCCTCGTGTGTGGCCTGCGCCGCTGCCTCCAGATTGTTCCACTGGTAGGCAATCCCCGCCAGCCCTAACTGGCTATGGGCAATATCGTCGTGATCCTCCTGTGTTCTGGCCTCGGCCTGCATCTGGCGGAACGACTCGGCGGCGTGGTGTAGTTCTCCCTGTTCAAAATTTGCCCAACTGAGCATGCCCCTGGTGGCGCGCCCATAGGTGAGATTGCCTTGCTGTTCACTGAGGAGGCGCGCCTCCAGGAGGAATGCGCGCGCAGTATCGAGATGGCCTTCGAGTATCTCACCAACGCCCACGACAGAGAGGGCCAGACTCCGCCAGGTGCGGTCCTGCGGGGGCAGCCAGGCCAGTGACTGTTTGGCCCAAGTCACCGCCTGGAGTATATTTCCCTCCTGACGCGTCAGAAGCGCCCGGAATGCGAAAACTTCGGCCAGCTTCGCGGTATTGTTGGCATCTCGCCATTTCCGCTCCGCCACCTGGAGCAGATGCTGTATACGTTCTTTTCCATCCAGAGGATGTGGCCCATCCATCACATCCATCAAGAGAAAGAGTAGGGTCATAGCATAATGTATACACAGGTCCGGGTGACGCTCCAGTTCTTCTTGTGGCAGGCGTTCCAACCAGCGATTCAGGCTATACACCTCTGGGACGGTGGGTGTGTTGCTTTGCTGTTTGCTCTCAATAAGCCGCTGGATCAGAGTGGCGGCACGTGTAAATTCAGATGCGTCCAGTGCGGTCTCGATCGCTTCGGTTGGGAGACCATGTTCCTCGTACCAGGTACTGGCACGGGCCGCGAGTTGTTGCAATTGCTCGCTTCCCAGTTGCCTGCGTGCCTCTTGCTGCATTGCCTCAGCAAAGAGGGAATAATAGCGTGCCCATTCACCCACTCCATCCAGTGGTATCAGAAAGAGATCGCCTCCGCGTAGCGCTTTGATCAGCTCCGCGCTGTCCGCGCGGCCTGTTATGGCCTGACAAAGCGAGGCAGTGATGCGGGGAAGGATGCTGGTCTGCAACAGAAACTCCTGCTGACCCGCCGGTAGTGTATGCAGCACCTCGTTGAGGAAATAATCCTGAATGCTCCAATAACTGCCCGCGAAGGCCGAAAGCATGTGCCTGATTTCCTGCTCGCCGTCAGACCAACGCAGTGCTCTCACCAGTAGGCGCAAGCCGGCCGGCCAACCTTCCAGGCGCGCGTGAATCAGGCGCAGGGTCTCCGGTGAGAGTGCGAAGGGCAGCTCTCGCTCGAAAAAGGTGCCCGTCTCTTCCAATGAAAAGCTCAGGTGTGGAGGATAGATATCGAGCAACTCGTTATGCCCGCGCAGGCGCGTTACCGAGAAGGGGGGATCACCCCGAATGAGCATCATCAAGTGCAGCGAGGTTGGCAGGTGATCAAGGAAAAAGCTGAGTGTTTCGATGACCTGAGGAGAGCTGATTGCATGCAGGTCGTCCAGAATCAGGACGCCAGGGTGCTCAAGCTGGCTCAATTCATTGAGCAGGGCGATGAGCATCATGTCCAGTGACTTAAAAGGCGGTAGGCGATGTGCAAGCAGCAATTCCAGCGCCTCCTTGCCAAATCCTGCTCGCAATTGCTGGCAGGCGGCGATGATATAGCGCCAGAAGCGGACGGCGTCGTTATCGTCCTCGTCCAGGGTGACGCTGGCAACGCGGGGAAAGTCTGTGCGGGCGCTGCGTTCCGCGATCCATTGGCTAACGAGCGTTGTTTTGCCATAACCGGCTGGCCCAGCGACGAGCGTCACCTTGTGTTCCAGCCCTGTATCCAACAACTCCAGCAGATGCTCGCGTAGCAGGAGCGATTTCTGGAGGCGTGGCAACTGGAGCTTGGGTAGCAATAGCGGCTCGAACGTTGGAGCGCTTGAGACGTGAGCAATTGGCGTAGATGGAGGCTGTGTTTCGTCCTCAGGTACTAACAAGGCTGTGATTTCCTCCAGTCGCTCTATGCTCAATTGCGCGCTTCGACCGGCGTAACGTTTGACCATGCGCTCTTTGTGCCGCCGGTAAGCGTACCAATAACCTTCGCCTCTACGCCTGCGCCTCTCTTTTAGTAGATTGATCTGCCCGTTGCGACCATGAAAGGTAAACGCATGATGCTCCTCCAGCCACTTCAGCCAGTCTTCTGCTTTCCATGACAGGGACTGATCCACGCCGTTTTCGAGCGCGCTGAAGAAATAATTCGTCTGCTCTGGCAACCAGCGTATGGCATATTGCGCGCTCTTTGGCATGGGCCTCGCTTTCTCACACTGCTTTTTGCTCCCCAACATCTAACTATGGATGATTATAAGCCAGTATCAATGCAAAAACAAGTGTTCCCCAATAATCAAGGGCTTCCTATAGCCATAGGAAGCAGTGGCGATCTTGTTCAAGCCATATGTCTGATCCTTCGATACTCCAGTATGCTCGCCCTCACAGGCAACATGATGCTGCGCCTTCCAGCCGCCATCTGCAACGTCTGCGTTGGTGTATTCACGTCGGCGCCGGTCTCCCACGAGAATGGGCCGTAGGTCAGGGTGTAGGGCGTTGTTGTGAAGGTCTGGAGTTGTATGGCTACCGATGAGGGCGCGAGACCTGTTGAGGGAAGTGTGAAGGTGGCCAGGAGCTGATCTCCTGCCCATAGCGAGGTAAAGGTACATTGGCTCTTAATAAGCTGGCTGCCTGCGCCGTCAGGGAACGCGAGCAG
>JALYVR010000688.1 GCA_030853145.1 Chloroflexota bacterium
CAGGACCTATTGAGAGCGAGGATGGGCTACGGCGAGACCTCATCCAGGCGCTTCAGCCTGGTATTGGTGCCGAACTGGGCGATCACGGCGGCCACGATGAGGCAGCCGGCGATGATCAGGAAGGTCGTCACGATGCCCAGCTTGGGAATGAGCGGCGCAATCACCACCAGACCTATGCCGCCTCCAAGGTGTCCGACGCCATCCACCAGCGCGAAGCCGGTGGCACGAGCGCGTGTCGGGTAGTTCTCGGTGGACCAGGTGTACGTCATCGGCACCCACAGGTTGAAGCCGAAGAAGAGGATCACGGAGCCGATGGCGGCGACCGCGAAGTTGTTAGCTCCACCGAAGGCGATCATCAGGCAGCCGATGAGCGTCAGGACTGCCGCGACGGGCAGCCAGTATTTGCGCTCCATGCGCTCGCCGAAGAAGTAGGCAAAGATGGCGGTCAGGATAAAGCCAAACGCGCCTACCGCCGCGATCAGCCCGGCTTCTGGTGGCGGGAATTGTAGTCCGGCCAGCAGCGATGTCAGGCCGGCGGCAATTGAGTAGACCGTGATATAGCCAACGAACCAGACGATCAGCAGCAGAATAGTGCGCCGCAGATAGAGGCTGTTGCCGAAAATCTCGGCATACGATGCGCGGCCCTCGCCCGACTGCACCGCGATCTCGCTGACGGCAGGCAGCTCTGTGGCCCGCGTGCCGGTCCGCGCCTCCATGCTCGCGACTACTTGCTCAGCTTCATCGACGCGTCCCCTGGCAATGAGCCAGCGCGGCGACTCTGGCAGGCGGAAGCGCAGAATGATGCCGATGAGGGCTAGCAG
The DNA here is from genome assembly GCA_030853145.1 of Chloroflexota bacterium. Lineage (GTDB taxonomy): Bacteria > Chloroflexota > Ktedonobacteria > Ktedonobacterales > Ktedonobacteraceae > JALYTT01. Next base: position 822 of record JALYVR010000688.1, read on the forward strand.
CGCGCCGATACCATACATGACGCGCCAGCCGGTCTCGAAGCTGGGGCTAGCCACCGCGAATGGCAGGCCAAGAGGAAAGGGCGTCGCCGGTGTGGTCAGATAAAGCCCTATCCAGATACCCAGGAACGCGCCCAGCGCGGACATGATGAAAATAAGCGAGGTATACTTGGCGCGTCCACCGCTGGGAGCCACTTCATTGATGTACGTGTTGACAATCGCCAGGTCGGCCCCGATACCAATACCGGTGATCGTGCGCGCGATAATCAGGTTGGTGTAATCCCCCACGAAGGCAGTGTACAGTGAGCCGATACCCGTGATGATCATGGTGATTAGCAGGATGTCGCGCCTGCCAAACCTGTCGGCCAGCGGGCTTAAGATTAGCGTCCCGATCACATAGCCAATCAGGTTCATCAGCACCGGCAGACCGAGGTAGTTAGCGGAAGTCGGTGGGGTGCAGTTGGGAATGATCTGCACACAGGTCTGGATGAACGATACGTTGATGTCGAAGATGTCGAAGAACGTGAAGAGAAAACCTACGCCGATGATGCCGACAAAAAGGTAGGGCAGCGCCCAGATGGAGATCCGGTCCTGTCGTGCGATGAGGGCAGCGGCAGTACTGTGCGCTACAGTGGTTGGCTGAGGGGACTTCCCTGCTTCGGATGCCATACGATACTCCTTTACAAATCTCTAAACTACAAAACTCCTAAAATCAGAGGTAGCGCGAAGAGACCCAGGTTACGTATCCGCCTCACTATTCACATTCACAGCCTGAAGAAAAATGATGCGAGCGCTAAGCTTAAGATCAAACTCTATGAAATTGTAAACGCCGCCAGCCCCCTTGTCAAGCGTATTGAGCCGAATAGCCTATGCTGCTTCGGTTAGGGGTTCCAATTATATACGGAGGCATGGGAGGGTGCTATAATTTTGATATGCCTGAGATGCCAAGGGGGATGTCCTTAACGCAGGAGCAAGGCGGTCGAAAAATGGACAGAGTATATGACAGACGATCATCATGACTGACTATTCCCGCTATCACTTCACCAATATCGTGTAGATGACAAGGCGGAGGGTGGTTTGATGCTGGCTGGGAATCCAGTGTCCGGCACAGGTAATTAGATTGAGGAAGGTACCCGTCTTGTTGTCAAATATGGTGCGCAGGGGAGCATTATCTGGCGCATAGTACTTCATCTTCAGAACGCGGAACTGCAATAGCTTTTCTCCCGGATTGACAACCATGACGATGTCTCCACTATGCAGGTTGCGCAGTTTCCAGAAGACTGCGGGCGCCCCTCCTGGCCGATCAAGGTGCCCATCAATGACCGCACTCCCCTGATCTCCCGGATAGGGTCCATAGCGGTACCAGCCCACTCCGTCCCAGGGCTTCTGGGTAGGGACTGCCAGGTCGCCATCTGTTAATACTCCCACTGGCTCGATGGGGGCGTTGATCCCGATAGTAGGAATGATGAGGTGTCCTCCTGGTCGATAGGTAACTGCTCTGGCAACTGATCCGCTTGTTCCTGAGCTTTGGGAGAGGGTGTTGTCTGGGGGGTTGCCGAACGGTCTGGCTGATCGTGGGATCTGAAACAATTGACCGTTTATCCATCCACCAAGCAGAAGACTGCATAGGACCAATAAGAGGATGAACATACATGTAAAGACGTACCTGTAGCTTTGCAATGTTTGCATGATCGTGCTCCGTGTTATGTGTGATGGATTGTGTGAGGGAGGGTAGGGGGGCGATAGAGACTAACCAGCCACGACTAGACCTGCCCCCCTCTTCTATCACAAACAACAAGATGTAGCTTCCCTGTTATTCACCCGCGAAGTTGCTTCCACCCTGGTTTGTCTTCCTCATGGACAGGTAGGGTCGCTCCCCGTTTGTGGCAAGCCAGGAGGACCTTTTGGCCCTGGTGGAGTGACGGTCGGCGTTGTTGGTGGTGTCCCGCACAAAGATCGGGTAATCGTGTTGCTATCTAATGTCACCGCGCCAGTGCGGGCATAGAGGCTGCCGTTGAAGTGGGCGCCTGTCATAGCGGTGATCGAGGCAAGTGCCAGAATATTTCCTGAAAAGTCAGTGGTCGTTCCCACGGTCACAGAACTGCCCACCTGCCAGAAGACATTGCACGCATTAGTCCCATTGATCAGCAACACACTGGCATTGCTCGCCGTGGTGAGGGTACTGCCTATCTGGAAGATAAAGACACTATCGGGGTTCTCTAAACTGTTGAGCTGGAGTTGCCCGGTCAATTGTGCAGAGGACGAGAAACAGTACACTCCTGACGTGAGGGTTTTGCCACCGAGGTCCTGACCTGTCAAATCA
>JALYVR010000689.1 GCA_030853145.1 Chloroflexota bacterium
GCTCTTGCGTGCCGGGCCTGCCACCACGCGATCGATGGCCTCCTCCATTTCGCTCATGCCCACCGTGCGCTTGTTGCGTCGCGCCGCCAGGATCGCGGCCTCGTTGAGCAGGTTAGCGAGGTCGGCCCCGGAGAAGCCCGGCGTCTGCTTGGCGATAGTTTCCAGCGCGATGTTTTTGTCCAGCGGTTTCCCCTGTGCATGCACTTTGAGAATGGCCACACGCCCGCGAATATCGGGCCGGTCGAGCACAACCTGGCGGTCGAAGCGGCCAGGCCGCAGCAGCGCGGGATCGAGCACATCCGGCCGGTTGGTGGCGGCGATCACGATCACGTTGGTGTTCGTGTCGAAGCCGTCCATCTCCACCAGGATCTGGTTCAGCGTTTGCTCGCGCTCATCGTGCGAGCCGCCCAGGCCGGCGCCGCGCTGGCGACCGACGGCGTCGATCTCGTCGACGAAGACGATGCAGGGACTGTTGCGCTTGGCCTGGTCGAAGAGGTCACGCACGCGGCTGGCGCCCACGCCCACGAACATCTCCACAAACTCGGAGCCGCTGATGCTGAAGAACGGCACCCCCGCCTCGCCGGCCACCGCCCGCGAGATCAGCGTTTTGCCGGTTCCCGGCGGTCCCACCAGCAGGAGTCCTTTAGGGATGCGCGCGCCGAGGGCCACGAACTTATCGGGAAACTTCAAAAACTCCACGATCTCTTCTAGCTCCTGTTTTGCCTCCTCCACCCCCGCGACATCGGCGAAGGTCACATTTGGCTTATTGCCCAGGAACATGCGCGCCCGGCTCTTCCCAAACGACAAGGCCTGGTTGTTGCTGCCCTGCGCCTGGCGCATCATGTAGATCAGCAACGCGCCCAGCAAAATGAAGGGCACGAGTCCTAATAGGCCGGTTAGCCAGGCGCTTACCGCGCTGGGAGCATCGTATTGTAGTATCAGCAGACGATTATTGGTGTAGTCAATATTGTTGTCCTTCAGCACGCGCGTGATATCGAACGCATCGTTGATATTCGCCGCCTCCCTGGTAGCATTCGGCCCGCTACCCCTGCTGAGGGTGATTGTATCGGCGCTGACATTGAGTGTATCCTGCCGTCTCTGGCCCAGGTCCTGTTTGATATGCGTCAGGATAGTAGACACGTTGACTGTCTGGGTATCAGATGACGGGTGGAAGACGAAGATGAGGATCAGGATAATGGCTAACGCGAAGAGGAACCAGAGAAAACTGGTTCTGAGCCATCTCCCATTAATTGACATGAGAACTCCTCTCTATAGTGAAGGGTGGATAGCGCGCAGGATGGGCTGTCCACGAAAAAGCTGTTACCTGGAGTTCGTTGCTGGATTCTTTTCTGCGCTATTATAGCATATTCGTCCATCAACCTCGTGCAGAATATCCTTGACGAAGGCCGTGGCCTTCGCCGGGGTCTCTGGTTCAACATAGGTGCGTACATCGGTGGGCCAGTTAATTTCAGGCCACTTGCCCTTGTCTAGCAGGCAGCAGATCGAGGCGGCCTTGTAGCGCTTATCCAGCATGGTTGTAGCATCCGTGGCGCCGGCGCGCAGCGATATTGGCATGGCGTGATGCTGGCCCTTCTCCGACGCGGTCACGAGGATATCGATGACCTCATATGGCACGTCCGAGCGGCGCATGAAGCGCTCCTGGGTAGTATAGTGAAGGCGGCCTGTGCCAACGGTATCGATGGCGAAAAAATAGGCGTCTTTCAATGTTTTGCCATAGCGCGCATCCAGGGCGCGCGCGCCGTTCAGTCCGGTCTCCTCGGCGCCCGTCGCTACAAACCATACCTCGGTATGCTCCAGTGGCTGCGCGGCCATCTGCTCGGCCAGGCTCAGCAGGACCGCGACCCCGCTGGCGTTGTCGTTGGCGCCCTCGCCATCGAAGCCGGGGATGGCCTGGCCGAGCAGGAGCGGCAACGTCGTTGTCAGCAGCGTGGCCCCCGCGATGCCAGCGACCTGTCGCGTTGAACGCGCAAGCCTGCGGTTCCCACTGCGTCGCGCCAGCAGACTCGTGATACTTGCTCCAATAGCGGTGAGGTAGGAGATCCCAGTGAGCGGCATGAGGAAGCGTCGCGCCGATTTCCTCTGTTGTCGTGGCTTCATATAGCCACGAACGCGCACAGAATCGTAATGAGCCATCAAGACTACCTGCGCTTTGCGTTCTCCGCTCGCTGGCAGGATGCCAATCACGTTCTGGCTCGTACCCTTGTTTGCCAGGTGAGCAACTGGCCCCCGGTTCGCGCGCATCTCGCCGATCAACCCGGCGGGCGCGGCAAGCATGCCTCCTAGTCCGGCAAGGGGCGCGAAGGGCGCGAGCAGGCTGGAGCCAATGGCGGCGAGAAGGTAGGGGAACATTCTGCTCGTGGCTTCACTGGTACAGGGGAAGGCTTCCTGGCGTATCTCTCGCAGCCCATAACGCTCAAACTCCTGCTCGATATAGCTAGCGGCGCGCCTCTCCCCCTCCGTCGTGGCCACACGGAAGCCGATCTCCCCCGCCAGGACGTTGATATGCCCCATCTCGCGGTTCATCGCACTAGTCCTTTCTTGTATATATGGATCTTGGGTGTTGTATCCCACTTCGTAGGACCCGATGTATTGCGTCCGGCGCAATACATTGCGCGGAACGATGAAATAGGCCTTACCTTATCTACCGCCCTTCTCGCAATACATCGGGTCCCTGGGGAGACGCGGCAGCATAAGTCCCCGCGTATCTGTCAGGGGCGTGCCAGCACAAGGCCCCACACAGTTGCCACGCCGGCGGCGAAGAGCGGTTCCGCGCACGCCTCCAGTGTGGCTCCGGTTGTACAGACATCATCGATGATAAGCTTATTACGTCCGAAGAGCGTGCCGGTTGTAGATGCCGGGTTACACATGAACGCGCCCGCGACATTTTGATAGCGCTCGCGCGGCTGCAAGCCGACCTGCGCGCTGGTGGCACGCTGGCGGATCAGCAAGTCATCGTATAGGGGGATGTCTACATTGACGGCGCAGATCTCCGCCAGCAGGCGTGCATGGTTGTACCCGCGCTGCCGTTCTCGTTCGTGATGCAGTGGCACGGCAATGATCGCATCAGCGCGCAGTCCGTAATGGCGATAGCCCCGTGCCAGCAGCAGGCCTAACG
>JALYVR010000090.1 GCA_030853145.1 Chloroflexota bacterium
GCGTAGACCCACGCGGGCGAGGCAAGCCATCGCCCCTACGAAGATACCCTTACCCCCCTATCAATCGATCTGCACGGGTTCCACCGCCTCCGCGAGTGGGAAGTTGAAGACATACGACAGGAAGTAGAGCTGCGCATCGAGGGCGCGCTTGATGTTCTTGGCCTGGCGGAAGCCGTGCTGCTCTCCCTCGAAGGGAAGATAGGCCACCGGAACACCTTTCTTGCGCAGGGCATCGACGACCATCTCGGTCTGGTTGGGCGGGACGATCTTGTCCTCAAGGCCCTGAAAGAAGATCATGGGGCGTGTTATCTGGTCAGCGAAGTACATGGGGGAGCGCTCGTGGTACAGAGCGCGCTGCTCTGGATAGGGGCCGATCAGGTAATCCATGTAGCGGGACTCGTATTTGTGTGTCTCTTTGGCGAAGATCTCCAGTTCGCTGGGACCGAAGTGACAGGCGCCGGCCTTGAAGGTATCGCGGAAGCAGAGCGCGCAGAGCGTGGTATAGCCCCCGGCACTGCCACCGGTGATCGCCAGGCGCTCGCCGTCCACGCGTCCCCGCTCCACAAGATATTGCGTGCCATGTGTGCTGTCATCTACGTCAACGACGCCCCATTGACCACGCAGTCGATCGCGATACGCGCGCCCATAGCCCGTACTGCCGCCGTAGTTCACATCGAGGACGGCGATGCCCCGGCTGGTCCAGTACTGGATGGAGAGCTTGAGCGCGTTGTTGGCGGCCGATGTTGGGCCACCATGTATGCTTACCAGCAGGGGTGGGCGTTCATCCTGCGGCGCTGCGTAATCGCGGTTCCGAGGTGGATAGAAGAAAGCGTAGGCGTTGCGTCCCCCCTTGGTCGGAAATTCGATCAATTCTGGCTGTGAGAGATAGCCCGCGTCTATCGTGGTCGGGCTGGCGCCGGTGAGCGTCTGGAAGCGCAGGGTTTGCGGATCAAGCTGTACCACTGTCAGGCGTTCACTTGGTGAGCCTGCCAGGAAGATCACTTGCTGTGAGCTAGTGCGGAGATACGCGATAGCGGAATAGGGAGACGCGATCTCTGCAAACGCGCCTGCTGTGGTATCCAGCCTCGCCAGGTGATCGACCCCTTGCTGCGTATAGGCGCAGATGATCTCGTGCGGCGAGATGAAGCCGTAAGTGGAGAGACCAAAGACCCAATATGGCTGGCCAAACTCCGCCTCCATCTGGCACAGGGGTTCGCAGTTCCCGCCGCGCCAGCGATAGAGGTTCCACCAGCCTGTGCGGTCCGACGCGAAATGCAGCACGTTCTCCGGCGACCACTCAGGCTGAAAGATGGATTCGCTCGCGCCTCCCACGACGCGCTCAACCTGCCCCAGAGTTCCGTCGGCCGTCACCTCGCCAACCCAGAGTTCGCAGCCGTCCCAGGGTAGATTCGGATGGTTCCAGGTGAGCCAGGCCAGTCGCGAACCATCGGGACTCAGGCGCGGCGCCGCGTAGAAGTCGTTGCCGGAGACGAGCACCTGGCCACCGCTGTCATTGCTGCCATCCAGCGCGATGCTCACCAGCGTGTTGCTCGCCTCGCGACCTGCCTCCCTGTGATCTTCGCGCACACAGATCATGCGACCGCGCCGCCGGTCAATCACGCCATCGGCGTAGCGCAGGTCAGTGGCGGGTGTAATTGGCTCAGGCTCGGCGCCAGGGGCCAGGCGATAGAGGCGCTGGTCAGCGAAGTTAGAAAAATAGAGTGTGCCCTCGCTTACCGCGAAGGCGCCACCGCCATACTCATGCACACGGGTACGCGCGTTAAAGGGGGCTGGCAGGACATCCCTGACCTGCCCATCCGGCGTCCTGCGCACCAGGACCGAGCGCCCGCCCTCTGCCGGACGACCCTCGCTCCAGTAGATATCCTGCCCATCGAGCGCGAGTTGGCTGCGCATCGTCATCTCCGCGACGATTACATCCGAAGTAATGGGCGATTTCCAGGAGCCATATGCTGCTGTCTGTAGTTGTGCCATTGTGTTACGTACCATCCTTTTTATTTTGTGGCGGCAAGAAAACCGTGAGGTCTTCAGATCGGCGGTAGTTCACTATAAGAGCGTCCCCGACCAGGTGCCGTTTGCGGCATACAGCCAGGCAGAAGCGCTCGGCTGGTTACATAGAGATGTCACATGGGGGTAGCTGAACGTCCCGCTGCCGGTGCCATGACTGAAGGTGCCCTCAAAATGCCTGGTGCCACCGTTCAACGTGCAGGTGACGGTTGTGCCAGAGGAGATGAAGACAATAGTACCCTGCGTGATTGTCTCATCGTAGGAGAACTTGCCCCCTTTATAGGTCCCGCTGCATTTCAGGGCGAACGTGATCCGAAATGGGCTGCCATCGCTGGCGGTCTGCGTGATGGTATGTGGCGTGCCGTCCGCGTCCTGCGCGCAGACAGTGCCGCCGGCCGGGTCGGGTTGGCCGGTGACGATCAGGAGCCGCTGGGCTGTCAGCGCCGTGCCGGTTTCATACTGACCTTGTAGTGAGGCATTAAATCGAAAGTTTGCATCATCGGCGGGGGCGCCATGGGGGCCGGGAGTATTGGCCTGGCCCTGGGACACCACGATTATCGCTGTGCCTTTTTTGGTGGCATAGTCGCTGGCATCTCTGGCGGTAATCGTATGCCGGCCGGGAGACCAGGCAGTGGTAACCGCCAGATCGGCCCTGAAATTGCCCTGCGCGTCGCTCTGGACACGTGGTTGTCCAGGTACGGGCCTACCATCAAGCAACAAGGTGACGGCAGAAGTATCTGAGAATGTATGGCCACTGATATGGAAGCTGGTACCGCTTGCGCCTGCAGGCAGCGTGCCCACCTTGTAGGCACTGGTGACGCCGATCGCTGGCTGCGGGCGGGTGAGGATATAGGCAGCATAGACGGCGAGACCTCCTCCAATGACAACGACGCTCACGATAAGGAGCGTGACGATCTTGCCAGTGGTGGTCCCGATCCAGGTCGTCGCAGGTTTGCTGGCGACAGTCGTGGTTGCTGGCAGACTGCTGAACGTCGCTGGACCTCCCTGCGCCATCGCGACCCCACTGAGCTGTGGTATCCCCTGCGCCATCGGCGCCATTCCGGTGGCTGCCGGTCCCCAGGCTGCCGGCATGAATGGCGTTGCCGCATCGGCCAGGACGAGCAGTGGTCGCTGTGCTTGCTCGTTTGCGTTAGAAACGAGGGGCGCGGTTATCCGCTCCGAGAGATGCTCCCCAGGCGTCGAGAGGAGGGTCACCCCGGCAGAAGGGGCAGCAGCAGCGGATTGCTCACTGGCAGGGGGAGGATTCTGGATTACGACGTTCTGATGGTTGGAAGAGCCGGTGTTGAGTACTTGCCCGCAGCGCCCGCAGAAACGGGCATGTTCAGGCAGATCTGATCCACAAGCGGTGCATTCTGGCATAGCAGTCCTCCATATATAAGATATGTCCTGCCTATATCCTCTTTCAATTGAGGGCTATATAGAGATAATGGATAGCCGCTCACAAGGAGCCGATCGCGGTGGAAAGAACTCTACCGCGCGCTACGAGCGTGTCGAGCCAAACCGCCGCATATGCTCCTGTTCCTTCTCTAACGCGTCGCCTGGGAAGCCCTTCTCCCCGCCCAGCTCGCGGGCGGCCAGCGTCATCTCTGCCGCTTCCTCCATGATGATGATCAGTTGCGCGGTGGCCAGCGAGTCGCGCGCGAAGGCCAGCAGGCCGTGATTTGCCAGCAGGACCGCCTGGGAAGCTGGGGCGCGCTCGATCTGCTCTACGATGTTCGTCACCGATGCTTGTGAGCCGCGCGGCGCCCAGGCGGCTACTGGGATCTCTTCGGTGATGCCGAAACGCAGCATGGCTTCGTAGGCGCAGGGCAGCGGCTGGTGAGCCAGGGCGAAACTGGTGACTCTGGGCGAATGGGTATGCATGACAGAGCCGACATCCGCACGCACACGATAGACTCCGGCGTGCATAGGCACAATCTCGCGCGTGGCCGCTTCCAGCGTGCCCTCGATCACCTCGCCGTCGAAGCTCACAATCGCTACCTGCTCTGACGTCAGTTCAGCGTGCAGACTAGTCGAAGCCAGTAGCATGTGCTCTGTTCCTGGCAGTCGCGCGCTCATATTGCCGTGTCCGCTGTGCGACATCACGCCGGCCTGGAAGAGGAGGCGCGCCGCCTGCACAAGCTGTTCCTTAAGCGTATCATTTGTGTTATTGGTCATTTTTACCCTCTTATCCTTTCGTCGTTGTCTTCCGTGTACGCTCCCAACACCCGCAGCGTCACCTTTTGCGTATCTGTCAGTCCGCTCACCCCCGCGATGTTCATGCCTTCATACGGGCGTGCGCTGATGAACGCGGTGAGGCAGACCCCCGTCTCGCTACTCCAGAGCTTGAGCGTGCCATCGTCGCTGCTGCTGGCGAGCAGATCTCCGCTGGGACTGAACATCACTGCGCGTACACGAGCGGCGTGTCCTTGCAGTACCCTGCATGGCTGGTTGGTAGTGAGATCCCACAGGCGAATCGTAAGATCATCGCTGCTACTAGCAAGTATACACCCATCGGGGCTGAACGCGACCGACAGTATCCTGTTCGTGTGGCCCTGGAGCATTTTGAGGCATGTTCCGGTCTGGCTATCCCAGATACGAACCGTGTGATCCTCGCTGCCGCTGGCGAGCGTCTGCCCATCGGGGTGGAAGGCGACGGCCCGCACGCGCCCGCTATGCCCCGCGAAGATCGTGAGACAGGCTCCCGACTCAACATCCCACAGCCGCATGGTCTGATCGTCGCTGCCGCTGGCCAGCAATTGGCCATTGGGGCTGAAAGCAGTCGAGCGCACCCAACTGGTATGATCGCTCAAGGTCTTGAGGAGCAGACCGTTGCTCACATCCCAGAGGCGGATGGTATGATCTTCGCCGCCGCTGGCCAGCAACTTCCCATCAGGACTGAAGGTGACGCAGCGCAGCCAGTTCGTATGCCCTCGCAACGTCTTGAGGAGCTGGCCGCTGTTGCTGTTCCAGAGGCGGATGGTATGATCTTCGCCGCCGCTGGCCAGCAACTTCCCATCGGGGCTGAAGACAACCGTACGCACCCCATGTGCCTCGTCGCACCAATCCTTGACGCTGCGTTGACTCTGGACATCCCACAGGCGGATGTAGCGGTCCTCGCTGCTGCTCACCAACTGCTGCCCATCGGGACTGAAGGCCACCGACCAGGCGCGATTGGTATAGCCCTGAAGCGTCTTGAGACAATGGCTGCTATCGATATCCCAGAAGCGTATGGTCTGGTCGTCGCCGCCGCTGACAAGGGTGTTCCCATCGGGACTGAAAGCCACGGCGCGCACACCAGATGTATGACCCTGCAAGGTTGTGCGGCATTGGCCGCTGGCAACATCCCAGATACGGATGGTGCGATCCTCGCTGCCGCTGGCCAGCGCCTGTCCATCAGGGTAGAAGGCGATAGACCAGACGTGATTGGTATGCCCTTGCAGGATCTGGAGACAAGCGCCGCTAGCAATCTCCCAGATACGAATGGTCTGATCGTCGCTGCCGCTGGCCAGCATAGTTCCATCGGGGCTGAAGGCGACGGAGCGTAGGCCATGTGTATGCCCCTCAAGGGTTTTGATGCGCTTGCCGGAGGCTACATTCCATAGGCCCACTGTCTGATCTGTACTGCCGCTGGCCAGCGTGTGCCCATCAGGACTGAAGGCAACGGACCAGACGCGATTGCTATGCCCCTCAAGGACCTTGACACACTCTCCGGAGCGCACGTCCCACAAATGGATGGTCTGATCATCGCTACCACTGGCCAACAGACTCCCAGCGGGGCTGAAGGCAACAGCGCGTACCCGGTTGGTATGCCCCAGCAGTGTTGCGAGGGCCAGGCCGCTGCTGGTGTCCCACAGGCGAATGGTCTGATCATCGCTGCCGGTGGCCAGCATGGTGCCATCGGGACTAAAGACCACTGACCAGGCGCCATCAATGTGTCCGGGACAGGAGAGATAGGGCGTCGTACTCGCTGCTTCATAGAGCCAGACATCACCAGCGGTGGTTCCAACTGCCAGGGTATCGCCGGCGGGGTTGAAGGTGACCGAGAGGATATTGCCAAAGGTAGCTGTAAAGGCGCCATCGATGAAATGGGCGTGCGCGAAATCCACGCCGGGCAGCGTGGCGTTCTGGAGATAGGCCTGGCGGATCGTGAGGTGGGTGAAGTCGGCGTTCCGCAGGTCGCTGCGCAGGCGAATCAGCAGATTGAGTACATTGCCCGCCATGTAACCGGGATGCATGGAGTATCCCTGGCGCAGATCCGCGAGCATAGTGCTCAGGCGCTGCTCCAACCCTTTCTTCCCCGCTTCCGCCACGAGTTGGTCCGCGACAGGCTTAAGGACGAGGCGTACCTGGCTGTCGCGCACGTAATCCTTCGTCTGTGCCTTGATGAGCGCGTAGTTCATCCAGGTCGCGCGGCTCTCCCCCGTGTATTCGGCGCAGAACTGCCTGACGAGCGCCTGTGTCACGTATTCCATAATGACTGGTTGCAGCGTGAAGCGCGCCGGAGCTGGCACCTCGATCATGGAGCGCCGCCGCAGAGAATCCAGGGCTTCAAGCAGCGGGTGATTGGCGACCGGGCGCACCAGGTTTGCGCGGATCTCCTCCAGCGAGACTGTTTCGCGCTCAATCGCCAACCAGTAGAGGATTTCGCGTTCCTGGCTGGATAGACGGTGGAATTGCCCATCCAGCAGTTCATTGATATCGCCAAAGATAATCTCCTGCTGCCGCAAGAAGCTGGCGATCTCACCCCCGAAGAGTTCTTGAATGGACTCGGAGACCAGTTTCAAGGCCAGCGGGTTGCCCGAATAAATATCGATCAGTTGTTCCCAATGCTCGTCTGACCCGGCGAGCTTTTTGTCCTGCAGGATGGCGCGCCCGGCGCTCTGCTCCAGACCTGAGAGGTGAAACGAGCGCACGGCCGGCCCGCTGTTTTCCAGGCGCGCCACCTCGCGCGGCTTCTCGCGACTGGTGAGCAGGAGACAACTGCGGTGCTGGGCCTCGCCGACGCGCTGGATCAGCCGCCCATAGGTGTGGTAGCCTTCCTGGTACTGCCCCGCGCGCTGCCCGGCCTGCATGATGGATTCGACGTTGTCCAGCACCAGCAGGCAGCGGTGCTCGCGTAGAAGCTGGATCAGCACGAGCAGTTGCGCATCGACGGTTGCCTGGGGTAGATCGACCATTTGCTGATCTGAAAGAAAGCGGATGCACTCCCGCAAGATAGGCTCTAACGGGGGGGCATTTTGCAGCGAGCGCCAGAAGACGTACTCAAATGAGTCCTTTACCTGCTCTACTAGTCTGGAGGCGAGCGCGGTCTTGCCGACACCTCCCACGCCGAGCACGACCGCGAGCTGGCACTGGCCCTCTGTGATCGACTGCTCCAAGTGCGCATATTCGCTGCTGCGGCCGTGAAACTTCTCGATGTGAGGCATCTCTCTACAGTCCTCTTGCGTCTGTGGGCGAAACCCCAGCTCTTCCAGGCTTTTCTGGAAGAGTTCGCTGAGTACCTTGCGATGGTAGGAGCGGGGAATACTTTTTCCGTTTTCCCAGCGGTTGATCGTCTTAGTATCGATCTTAAGTTCTTCTGCCAGTTCTTTTTGTGACCAACTGCGCTGTTCCCGTGCGCGTTTCAGCGGGTGATCGGACTGATGCTTCTCCACATGAACCTCAATACTCTCTACTCGCTAGATATGCCAGGGAAATGTCCTGCATTTGACTGTTAAATGCCTGTGCAATGCGGTTCTTATGGCTCGCTTCTCTGGCTATCCTTAGAGCAGTGATGAGATCCGATGATCTCATTTCACAAAATACGGTACACCGCTTTGAATGAAAATGCACTTCAGGATCATTACAAGCAACCGCTTCTAATAGTTTAACAGCGGCACGGCTGAACTTCAAGGAGGAGTCTCTCATGGATATAACTTCGAATGTAACGATGGCCTGTTCCGAGCTTATCAACGATGTAGCCTGGCCAGATCTGTACGTCAAACTACGCGCGTTCGCTTTACGCCAGGTGTATTCTTACGCGCTGCCAACCTGGCGGGGGCAGGAGGAAGATCTCGCGGCGGATATTGTTCAGGAGGCGAGCCGCCGGGCTGTCGAACGCATGCGCAAGGCTGAACGGGGCGAGGCAGCGCCGGTCCAGGCGCCTACACACATGCTGTTTGTGATTGTCGCCAACCACTGCCACGACTTGTGGCGGCGCGAACGCCGGCTCGTGCGCCTGTCTACCTATAACTATTCATGCGTAGAGGAGGTCATACGGGATGAGCGGTCAAACTTTTCGGAGGAGGCCACGGAAAACGCGTATCGTGCAGAGTTGTTTTCACGGCTGGCGCACGAAATTGCGCGTTTTCCGAAGAAGCAGCGGCTGGCGCTCCTGGTCGACCTGGCGAACCGCATGCATTTTGGGAACCATCCCACCCCGCTGCAGGATGCCTTTCTGCACGAGGGCATCCAGTTGCAGGAGTACCAGCTCCCCCCATCTGCTAGCGCCACGGAGCGCGGCAAGCTCATCTCGCTTCAGAACCACGCGTACAGGCGTATCGCGAAGCTCCCCTGCGTACAGGAATATGTCTCAGCCTCGTAGGTAGCCTGGGTTTTCTACTTTTGTCTTTTCCTTCTCCGTTGTGATGCCTTTGCGAGCGAGTAGCGCTTCTGGCCCCAGAAGCACATGCCGCCCACCACGAGGAGGAGGAGTCCGCCGGTGATGATCTGCCAGATAGGCAGCGTGTCGACGACGCTTTTCATATCCTCTGGCGCCTGGAGGGGGGCTGGAGCCTTGAAGACCTGTGCGACTTGCTGCTCTGTGATAGTGAACGCAGCGGTGTAGTTCAACACATGACCGTGGCCATACGTCATGGTGAGTGTGGCCCGGTAATTGCCGGCTCCGAGAGCATGGTCTTTGACATACACCGGATAGGTGATCGTTGTATGCGGCAGGAAGGTATCTAGCTTTATAGACTGATTCTGGAGGAGATGCCCATAAGCATCGGTGATTTGCAGGCTACCAGTAGGTTTAAGCATCGTAGTGCCGCTATTGTCCAGGCCGACCAGCAGCGTTTGATAGTTGTTGGCGCCGCCGGCCTGGATGCCTGTAGCGGTCAGTTGCTCAATCTGTGATCCTGGAAGGTTGACCTGGACGGCGATGATCGTGAGATTTCGCACCTGGATATGCAATGTCCCCTTATTGGAAGGCTTTTCGCTTACCACATTCTCGGCCACGATGCCGCCCACATGCTGACCAGGCCACATGGTTGCGGGTACGGTCACTTGCATTGGCACCACCTGACTCTCCCCGGGGGCCAGCGTCACATGCTGCATGCCTAAGGTAATCCAGGTTCCCACGTCGTGCTGCACAGCGTCATGCGAGAGGTAGACTGTGCCACTTGTCTGACCCGTGGCTGAGTCCACGGCATAGAGGCCGACGGTGCCTGTCGCCGTGCCGTTGTTGGTCACGCGGATGCCATTGTGCAGGATTGCACCTGGGTGTGCATCGAAGATAAAGTACGATTTGGTGGCTGGCTGGGAGGGGTCGTAGAGGACGGGTTGCAGGCCAAAAGTAGGCTGGCCAGCATCACCATCCGCGCGCGCGACTGAGGTGCTGAAAGCGCCTGCCAGTAGCACTGCTATAATAAGCATTCCCACGACTGAGCGCAGGAACAGTCCAGAGCGTGAAAAAGGCCATGAATTCGGCATTACATACATCCTTCTATATCTGATAGCGGCTGTTTCTCATTTTATGGTCCGCTCACATAGGCGAGCGTGATTGTACTGCTATAACTGCCAGCATAGGCGTTGGCGGGAACGCTGATAGTGATCGTCGTCGAGAGGTCAAAGGTACCCTCACCGCTGCCGGCGGCGGCATTGTAAAATTTGATGGCTGTTGGCGCCGGATTGCCTGCCGGCACAGCGACGGGATACGTCACGGCGTTTGTAGGCAGCGTTGTGCAGGTTTGCGCCGGTTGGCATACCGCCGTTATAGCAGTAATCGCTGAGGCGCTGGGCGCCAGCGTATGTATGAGGCTAGCGCTGATGAACTGTGTCGAGGTGATGGTCACATTCCAACCCAGGGCGCTCTGATTTTCGAGGCTAAATGTCAGCGCGTAGGAGACCGTCTGATCACGGCCATTGAGGCTTAAGGAGGCCACTGGCGCATTGGTGACATCCAGGCAGTTGATCCCGCATGGAATGGCGTAGGCCACCGGCATCCCCGGCGCCGACCATAGCTGACTACACATCGCAAGCACAAACATAGTAGCTGTGGCCACAATGACGTGTATTGGTGTGTACCTGGGTTGGGACATCTATCCTCCTTCCCCTTTGCTCAGAGGTACGCACCTCACCTGCATAGGCCTGCTAGCAGAGAGAGGAGGGGAAGTGATGTACGCCATCCCCTCTCCCTTTTGCAGAATAACCGGGTACAACGCGGTTACGGCCCACTCACAACCGCCAGCGTGACGGTGCTGGTATAGGCGCCTGCATACGTATTGGCAGGAAGAAAGATCGAAACCGTCGGTGTTACGGTGAAGGTCCCCAGGCCTGTAGTTAGGGCAGCATTGAAAAACTTCACGGCATTCGGGGCCGTAGCTGCTGCGGGGACCTGCAGTGGCGCATACGTAATGCTATTGGTTGGATCGGTGTAAGCATCCGTACCGACGTGGGCTGATGTCACTCCAGTGATGGTCGAGGCAGTGGTCGCCAACGTCTGCGGGGTGCCGCCGCCGGTGGTGAACTGGGTGGATGTGATGGTCAGGTTCCAGCCAGCGCCGCTACCTCTCAAATCCGTCAGCGTAATCGGCATCGTGTAGGTAATCGATTGATTGGTACCAGCCAACGTCGCGCTGGGTGCTTGCGTCGAGGCGGTTGTCTCCGACAAGCTCCCGCCGGTGATGGTGGTGGTGACGGTGGGGCCATCGGCGAAGGCAAGCGCCGAGCCACTGAGCATCATAATTGTCAGCAGCGCGAAGCTGAGACAGAAGCGGATGACGCGGGGCTTAGTTATGAACATGAGTAGCTCCTTAATGGCGTGTATTGGTTGTATCTAGTAGGCAGGGACGATGGCATGCATCGCCCCTGCCATTGCAGGTTACTGAGGTACAACGCCATTACGGCCCGCTCGCAACCGCCAACGTGACAGTACTGGTATAGGAACCCGCATATGTATTAGCGGGAATAGTGATCGCAACCGTCGGTGTGACGGTGAATGTCCCCATGCCTGTATTTGCGGTAGCATTGAACAACTTCACGGCAGCCGGGGCCGTAGCTGCTGCGGGGACCGCCAATGGTCCATACGTAATGTTGTTGGTTGGATCAGTGTAAGCACCTGCACCGGAGTGGACTGATGTTACTCCAGTGATGCTCGAGGCAGTGGTCGCCAACGTGTGTATGGGGGTGGTGGTGGTGAACTGGGTTGATGTGATGGTCAGGTTCCAGCCAGCACCGGTGCCGGTCAGATCCGTCAGCGTAATCGGCATGGTGTAGGTGATCGTCTGATTGCTACCGGTCAGCGTCGCGCTGGGTGCTTGCGTCGCGACGGTGCTCTCCGACAAGCTCCCGCCGCCAGTGATGGTGGCGGTGACGACGGGGCCATCGGCGAAGGCGAGCGCCGATCCGCTGAGCGTCATAATCGTCAGCAGCGCGAGGCTGAGACAGAAGCGGATGGCGCGGGACTTAGTTGCAAACATGGGTATCTCCTTTGTAGACGGTGACACCTGCCCATCCTGGGGGTGATGAACAGGCTATGGACAACTGTCTTCCATGAGCAGTAGGGCGGGCTC
>JALYVR010000091.1:0-6574 GCA_030853145.1 Chloroflexota bacterium
GCAAATCGTTTCGCTCGATCCCAGGAGATGAGGATTCTGGCAACTTCCTGTAATTGCGTAAGCGGCTCTGCTGTGATCGAAATGAGATTGAACTGCTCCGTGTGGTTATCCACTCTCACCTGGGGAGTCCAGGCTACTACCTGGTCCTGGTGGCAGGGCATCCCTGAGATACGGTACCTCAGTGTGAAGGGTAATACATGGTAAAGAGGGGAAAAGCTGTGTATATTCTTGTTGTTGACGACGATCAATTCGCAAATGCCCTGGTACAGTTTGCTCTCTCTAAAGAAGGCTACGAGGTAGAGGTAACAGACAACCCGCGTGGGGCTATGCAGATGATTCAGAAGCGGGAGCCGGACCTGCTGCTCCTCGATGTGACGATGCCCTATTTAGATGGCTTCGAGTTCTCAGCGAAGTTGCGCGCCGAGGGCTATGAGATGCCGCTTATTTTTATGACCGCACATGATAGTATTGAGTCAAAATTAAAAGGCTTTCATATCGGAGCGGATGACTACATTTGCAAGCCCTTCAATCACCAGGAGTTGGTGGCACGCGTGCATGCCGTGATGCGCCGCAGTAGCAAGAAGGGCAGCAAAGTGGGAGCGCACAGTATACGCGCCGGGCGCATTGAACTTTTCCCGGCCGAGCTCAATGTCATCATCCCCAATCGCCCGTCCATCCCCCTGACCTATACCGAGATGCAGGTGCTACGCGTGCTGATGACGAGTGCCGGTCAGGTAGTCAATCGCGATCAGATTCTAGCGGCGGTCTGGAATGATGACGAAAGTAATAGTAATATTGTAGATGTGTACATCAGCCGGCTACGGCGCAAGATAGAGCCGGACCCGGATAATCCGCAGCACATTATTTCAATTCGCCGCATTGGCTACAAATTTATCGGGAAGTAGGGAATAGGGGGGCAATGTGCGGAAACGCGCTCACAAAGATATACCATACCGGCAGCCGGTAGCAGAAGGTGCTGCCCACCTGAGAGAGGGGCAGGCCGAATACCGTCCTGAAGCGCCTCAAGATGATGAGCAAAAGCCTGCTGAGGCGGTTTCCGCGCCGGACACGACGCAGCAAAATGCTACGGAGACGCGGCTTGAAGAAAAAATCAAGCAGTACTTGTGTGTACTGGCTGCCAACACGCCTGATGCGGTGATCGCCCTCAACGCCAACTTCCAGGTGGTGGCCTTCAATCCAGCGGTAACGACGGCGCTTGGTTGGCGCCCTGAAACCACCTATGGCCGAAGCTGCATGGAGGTGTTGAAGTGCCGCAACCTGAATGGCACAGAACTCTGTGGCACCTCCAGTTGTCCCCTGGCACGCGTGCTGCAACACAAAAGGGCGCTGCCTAATGAAGAGTTAATGATAGGCGCCAATCCCAACACGGCCCGCGAGGTCTCGGTCAGCGTGACGCCAGTGGATATTGGCAGCGGCATGCATGTCGTCTTTACCGCGCGCGATGTCTCGGCGCTGAAGATCGCCAACCGCGTGCGGACAAATTTCGTCTCGATGGTCTCGCACGAACTGCGCACGCCGCTAAACTCTGTGCATGGCTTCATCGACCTGTTGATGCTGGGACATATGGGACAATTGACGGAGGAGCAGCTAAAATATCTTGGTTATGCCCAGGAGGGCGTGCAGCAGCTCATCTCGATTGTCGAAGATATTTTGTTCATGACGCGCTCAGACTCCGGCCAGTTTGAGATGAGGCCACAGAAGGTGAATTTTCGCGTGCTGGCAAAGCAGGTTGTGACCAGCCTACAGCCGCAAGCGCTCAAGGCGCAAGTGCTCATCGACAAAGATATACCCACGCCGTCGCCGCTGCTCTATGCCGATCCACAGCGCATCAAGCAGGTGCTCAATAACCTGGTCACAAATGCGATTAAATTTACGCCTCCCGGCGGCACAGTCACGATTAGCGCCAGCCATTATGACAAGCAGTGGGCCCTTGTCTCGGTGAACGATACCGGCTTTGGTATTTCGTCCACCGATAGAGAGCATGTCTTCGAGCGCTTCTACCAATCCAATCACAGCCTCCAGTCGAAGATGGGGGGCTATGGCCTGGGTCTGACGATTGCCAGGCTCATCGTCGAACAGCACGAGGGCCGCATCTGGTTTGATACGGTTCCAGACGAGGGTACAACGTTCCATTTCACGGTCGCGCTGTATACGGGCCAAACAGAACCTGATGAGTAACAGATATGCCCCTATTGCCACAAAGCATCTTGTTGTACGTCCTGGGTCTCGCGATAGGCGTTGTTTTTGGAGAGTTTATCGGCCTGGCGCGTTGGTTCTGGCAGGCGGTAGCCTTTGCTGCACGTCAGCACATAACGAATGCTGGTCTCCAGGCTGATGCGGTGTCCCAGCGTGATAAACATAGGCTTGACGCGGGTGCGCGTGCGGACCGCCGCGCCCAGCGTCTCGCCCTTCTCCGTCAATGGCAGCCACGCGCCCGCCTCCTCGCTCAGGGCCTTCTCGTTGTAGTGACCGCGCAGGATGGACTTCGCGCAACCGATGGTTGGCAGATCGATCCAGATCCCCAGGTGGGAGGCGATGCCCAGGCGGCGAGGATGCGCGATACCCTGACCATCCGCCATCACCAGGTCCGGCTGCTCTTTCAGCAAGGCCAGGGCGCCCAGGACACAGGGCAGTTCGCGGAACGAGAGTAGCCCTGGAATGTACGGCATACGTATAGGTTCCTCGTAGATATGCTGCTCTTCGATCTCCAGTTCCGGGTAAGAGAGCAGCACAACAGCGGCGCGCGCCATGCCGTTCTCCTCGTTGATGGCCATATCGACGCCCGCGACGTGGCGGATCTCGCCTGGCAGGCTGTCCGTGCGCACAACGCGCTGCGCCAGCTCATGCTGCAAGGCAATGGCTTCCCCTGGTTCAAGATTCCATGCATGTAATGGCGTATGTGCCATGATTTATCGCGCCTCCGCTATAAAAATCATACGCGGGCTGCTGTTTTCAAAAGGACTGAGGTCATAGTTGCCATAGACATCCTTGATCGCAAAGCCCGCCTGTTCAAGCAGCAGCTCCGTTTCGCTGCGTTCGAAGAGATAGAGATGGGTCGTGATCACCGTGCGCGTGAGCGGGCCTCCCTGGCGATACTGATCGTAAAAATGGGTCAATTCCAGCAGGTGGCCGGAGGTCGAGGAGGCCGGGCTGACGAAATGGGTCAATAGGGTATCACCGGGACAGTGCCACGTGCCCTGGTGCAGCAGTTGCCCGCTCAGGCCTTCCATGTAGCGCGCATCCACGTTGCTGATATCCAGGATGAACAGCCCGCCGGTGGTGAGGTGCGCGCGCAGCGCGGCAAGCGTCTGCTGCTGCTCCTTGCGAGTAGCGATATGCGCGAACGAACCAAGGGCAATGAAGGCCAGGCGGAACTGCTGCTCCAGGTGGAGCGCACGGATATCTTGCTGCACAAGGGTCACGTGCATGTCAACGCCTGCCTGTTCGCTCTGTTGCCGGGCCAGCGCGAGCATGCGGGCGGAGCTATCGACGCCGGTCAGCTCATAGCCTTCGCGGGCAAGTGGCAGCAGGAGCCGCCCGCTACCACAGGCCAGTTCCAGGATCGGGCCGTATGGACCATGCAGTTCTGCATAATCCCGGTACAGGTCCAGGTCTTCGGAAAAGTGCGCATGCTCGATATCGTAAAACGGCGCGATTACATCGTACTCGTTTGTCAGTTCACTCATGGATGGTCTCACCTCTTCTGGCGCGCGGATATGTCCCTGGCGGTTCCTCCACGCCCGATCCTATCTCACGCGTTACCAGTATACAGATGGGCGCCTCGAATGACAAGTGCTTATCCGATTACCCCTATGCACTGAGCCATCACTACTCTTTTCGCCGATCTCTTCGTGTTCTATGGACCTTCTGTATTTTTTGTTGTTGTTGGAGAAGACGCTTCTCACTCCCCGCTATTATATGCATTCCCTGCTTATTGCCTCTATTTTTGAAGGACTTGAATATGTTCAGCCACTGCTCAAACGTGATGAGTGTCGGTGTTGCGTCAAGATCGAAGTCCAGTTCTCTGCTCACATACTTGAGTTGCCGCCAGGTAAAAATGTCCTTAAGGGTCTCGCCCAACGTTGGTCGCCATGTTGTAAAACTATAGACCACAAAGTCGCGAAAGCACTGCCTCTCTGGGCGGTTCACCAGGGGCGGTCCTCTTTTGCGCAGTCTCAGCATCACCACCTCGACTTGCGGCGCTGGCACAAAGTCTCTGCGCCGGAAACGATGCACAATCTCCATCTCAAACCAGGGCTTCAGCAACACCGTGCATAGCGACTCACGCGGCTGCCCAAGAAACATCTCTGCGGCCTCCTTCTGCATAACCAGGTACGCATCCTCCGGTGGATATTCCGCCTCCGTGAGCCTGGTGACAATGGCCCTGGTGATATTGAAGGGGATATTCGCGCACACTTTGTACGGCTTACACGGCAGGCGATAGTCCAGGAAATCGCCTTCGTGGATCGTCACATTAGGTACATGCGCGAATTCTTGCAGCAGCAGGGCTGCCAGGCGCGGATCTTTCTCAATGGCTACCACCTGTTTGCAACGCGGGGCGAGCTGGCAAGTAATCATGCCCTTGCCGGGACCTATTTCATACACAATGTCTTCACGACCAATGTCGCACTTAGCGAGCAGCGAGGCGACGAGGCGCGGGTCCTTAAGAAAGTTTTGCGAGAGGATACTTTGACGGGAAGAAGCTGACATCGCGCGTTCCTTTCAAGATGCAAGGCATATAACAGGCGCAAAAAAGCCGCATAGCCAACTGGCTTATGCGACTCTATGCGAAGCCCGATCTTGAAAAGACGGTGTAGCAGGCAGCACGCAACGTCCACGTTTACAAACGAGACGCGGAACACGCGCACTCAAGCAGTAGATCCCAGATGGGCTCCGCTTAAACCTGCCTTATGCGTATCATTAGTGCGAGACCTCTCATACCAAATCCATTCATAACGTGCTTATTATAGCGTACAAGACGGGCATTGTCCAGGTTTTTCTAACGACACTCAAAAACTTCTCGGAAGGTGCTCATCTTTTCAATGGCGCTGGCTGAATTTCTGGATTCCAGCGCCCCTTGACAGCGCCTGACTTTCTTCGGTATACTTACTAACAACTCACAAGCTCATAGACAAGTGAATAAACGCAACAAGATTGCTCTCATCAAGAGGGGTGGAGGGAAACGGCCCGATGAAACCCAGCAACCCATCTGCAATGGCGCAGAGAGGGTGCTAAGTCCGGCGGAACATTGCATTCCGCGAGATGAGGGGACATGGCAACGATGCTAACCCCTGCAACACAGGGGTTTTTTGTTGTTCTGTCTATTGTATAGCTTGTTTATCAAGTAAGTCATAATGACAGTGAAGAGGACGAGTAAACGCGATGGGCGGCTACAGAGAGCTGGTGATGATGAGATACCAGCGCCGCACCTGTGTTGAAAATGACCTCTGAGTCGCACACTGAAGACCGCTGTTCTGGTCTATCCACGCACAACACGTATAGGGGTGATCGAACAGCAGGGCCAGTAGGATGTGCCGGGCGGTCCCGTTAGCGACCAGGGTGTGGCCGAAGAGCGCACTCGTAGAGGTTGGCGTCGTGAGGCGCTAACGAACCAGGGTGGTACCGCGAAACAGTTACCCTCGCCCCTGATAGGGTGGGGGTATTTTGTTTTCTTGACATTGCAGAAAGGAGTTGCGATGGTGACTCACCTTGAGCACCGCGTTGCGACCGCCACGCAGGCCACCCACATGCCGCAGGTGCATACATACACCTTCGAGCATATACCGTTGCAGTATGGGGGTGTACTGGAGCCTGTGACGCTGGCGTATGAGACCTGGGGAAAACTCAACGCGACGCGCGACAATGCCATCCTGATTACGCATGCGCTGACAGGCAATACCCACGCGCACGATCCCGACTATCCCGACGACACCAAAGTAGCATGGTGGAATCCACTGATCGGCCCTGGCCGGCCCTTCGACACATCGCGTTATTTTGTGATCTGCTCGAACGTCCTGGGCGGCTGCTATGGAAGCACCGGGCCAGCGTCCATCGATCCACGCAGTGGACGGCCCTATGGCATGAGCTTTCCAGTGATCACCATTCGCGACATGGTACGCGCCCAGCGCATGCTGATCGAGCATCTCGGCGTGCGCCACCTGGCACTGGTCGCGGGCGGCTCGATTGGCGGGCAGCAGGCACTGGAGTGGGCCATTGAGTATCCTGAACTGGTGCAGCAGGTCGCGGTGATCGCGGCTACGGCGGCTCTGACGGCCCAGGCGGTGGCCTTCAGCGAAGTGCAACGGCAGGCGATTATGCTTGATCCGAGTTGGCAGGGTGGCGACTACGAGCCAGGCGCGGGACCACAGGCGGGCCTGGCCATCGCGCGCATGCTGGCGATGATTACATACCAGAGCGAGGAGACGATGGAGATGCGTTTCGCGCGCCAGCCAGCGCGCCGTGATGACATCCCTTCTCCCAGCCGCGTACACGATCTTGGTCCACGCTTCGACGTAGAGGGTTACCTCTACTACCAGGGTGAAGCGCTGGTGCG
>JALYVR010000091.1:6584-11797 GCA_030853145.1 Chloroflexota bacterium
GGTGCGGCGCTTCGATGCCAACAGCTACCTGTACATCAGTCGCGCGATGGACCTGTACAATGCAGGTGATGGCTATCCCACCCTGGAGGCCGCGCTGCGTCGCCTGCACAGCCAGGCCCTGTTCATTGGCATTCGCTCGGATTTTCTCTTCCCGGCCACGCGTGTCCGCTGGCTGGCCGAGAAGGTCCAGGCGCTCGGCGGCGCTGCCACCTACCTGGAACTCGACTCGCCACACGGCCACGATGCTTTCCTCAAAGAGTGGGAGCAGATGACCGCCGCGCTATCCGGTTTCATCCCGTAGGGGCGACGGCTTCGGCTCATCTTGTCCGCCGACAATGCCTCGCCCGTGTTTTGACAATGCGACTCCCGTAGGGGCGACGGCTTGCCTCGCCCGTGTTTTGACAATGCGACAAAGGAGCATTCCTTCATGGCCCTCAACAGCAATCGCAGTTATGGTTTCGAAACCCTGGCCTTACACGCCGGGCAGGAGACGGCCGACAGCGCAACTGGCGCGCGCGCGGTCCCGATTTATCAGACAACCTCATTCGTCTTCGATAGCCCGGAGCATGCCGCTGACCTCTTCGCGCTCAAGCAGTTCGGCAATATCTATACGCGCATCATGAATCCGACGCAGGACGCCTTTGAGCGCCGGATCGCTGCCCTGGAAGGCGGCGTGGGCGCGCTGGCCACCGCCTCCGGCCAGGCCGCCGAGACGCTGGCTATTCTCAATATCGCCGAAGCGGGCGACGAGATCGTGGCCTCCGCGAGCCTGTATGGCGGCACCTATAATCTCTTCCACTACACCCTGCCCAAGATGGGCATCACTGTGCGCTTCGTCGATAGCCGCAACCCGGAAAATTTCCGTGCCGCCATTAACGAGCACACAAAAGCCCTCTACGCGGAGACGGTCGGCAATCCGCGCCTGGATACGCTCGATATCAGCGCAGTAGCCGCCATCGCGCATGAACACGGCGTGCCGCTGATCGTAGACAATACGTTCCCCTCGCCCTACCTGATGCAGCCGCTGAAGCACGGGGCCGATATCGTCGTTCACTCGGCCACCAAGTTCATCGGCGGGCATGGCACCTCCATCGGCGGCGTGATCGTGGACGGCGGCACGTTCGACTGGACCAACGGGCGCTTCCCTGGCCTTGTCGAGCCTGATGCCTCGTATCACGGCCTGCGCTATGTCGAGGCGCTTGGCCCGCTGGCCTACATCATCAAAGCGCGCGTGCAGCTCATGCGCGACATTGGAGCCGCCACCACACCCTTCAACTCCTGGCTCTTCCTGCAAGGTCTGGAGACCCTACCCCTGCGTATGGAGCGCCACAGCCAGAATGCCCTACACATCGCCGAATTCCTTGAAGGCCACCCGGCCGTCAGTTGGGTCAGCTACCCCGGCCTGAAGAGCCATCCGCAGCACGAACTGGCGGCGAAATACCACACGCACGGCTACGGCGCCATCCTGGGCTTCGGCATCAAGGGCGGCCTGGAAGCGGGCAAGCAGCTCATCCGGCATGTCGAGCTGTTCTCGCACCTGGCAAACGTCGGCGACGCCAAGTCGCTCATCATCCATCCCGCCAGCACCACCCATGCGCAATTGACAGCCGAGGAGCAATATGCGACAGGCGTCACGCCTGATTTCGTGCGCCTCTCGGTCGGGCTGGAAACTGTCGACGATTTAACTGATGACCTGGACCAGTCCCTCAAAGCCGTGTCTGCCACGCTGGGCGAACCCGTAAGCGCGTCGTAACCGTTTTTCCGGGGACACGCCTCATACGTGTCCCCCTATGATTTCTACAGGGGCGATATATGTACGGGTATCCCTCGCGGGTAACCGGCCCCTACGGTGATGTATGATGGAATCTCATGTACGTATCTTGAAGTTCGGAGGAACCTCGCTTGGCAGCGGTGAGCGCATCCGGCGGGTGGCGCACATCATCGCGAACGCGGCCAACGAGGTCGCGGAGGCCTTCCCCGTGATCGTCGTCTCGGCTATGTCCGGGGTGACCGACCAGTTAGTGCGAATCGCACGTCATGCCAACGCGGGTGAGTTGGAGGACTGCGAGCGCGAACTCGCGGCCCTCAAGCACAAGCACCTGGAGGCTGCCAGCAAAGCCGTGAGCGATCACGAGCGGTGCGCCACGCTACGGCGGGACCTGGAGGTAGCTCTGAACGCGTTGGAGGAAGATGTAGCAGAGTGCGGCCCCTATAGAGATACAATCGCGGCCTGGGGCGAGCGGCTCTCGGTGCTGCTGTGCGCCGCGGCTGTCTGCGACCTGGGAGTGCTGGCCGCGCCTGTGCGTGAGGAAGTGATCGTGACAGGCGAGCCACACAGCGGCGCGGCGCTCGTCGTGGGAGCCGTAGCCGGCGCTGAGCCGCTGAGCGAGGAGACCAGGGCGCGCGCGCAATCGCTACTGCATCCTCTTATCGAGCGGCATATTGTGCCTATCGCGCCCGGCTTCATCGGCCGCACCAGCAGCGGGACCGTCACCACGCTGGGTCGCAACGGCTCTGACTACTCGGCCACCGTGATCGGCGCGGCGCTTGATTGTGTCGAGGTCTCCATCTACACCGATGTCGATGGCGTGATGACGGCCGACCCCCGCCTCGTCACGAATGCGCGCCTGCTACCCCGGCTCTCTTACACGGAGGCGGCGCGCCTCTCGTGGTTTGGCGCCAAAGTGCTGCACCCGCGCACGCTCATTCCGGTCGCGCAGCGCAACATCCCGGTGCGTGTGCGCAACACGTTTCGCCCGCACATCTACGGCACCGTGATCGGGCCGGCCGGCAAGCAGCGCAGCGGGGCCACCGCCATTACCGTGCGCCGCCACCTGGCATTGATTACGGTCGAGAGCACAGACATGTTCGGCGCGCCAGAGAATGCCGGGCAGGTCTTCGCACTAGCGGACCGCGCGGGAGCGGCGCCTGTCGCCATCTGTTCATCATCGGGGCATCATCTTTCATTTATCGTTGAAGAGCAGGCCGCGGCGTCCGTTGTGGCCCTCTTGCAGCACGACCTGGATAACTGGCGTGTGGGTTGCCAGGGCAAGCTCGCCGCCTGCGCCTGCATCGGTTCCGGCTTCACTGCTGATCCCATGAGTTCCGCCCGCGCCATCATCGCCCTGGCCCGCGAGCGTATCCCAGTCATCACGCAGGGAGCTTCGGACCAGAGCATCACCCTGATCGTGGAGGACCGCGACAGCGAGCGCGCCCTGCGCTGCCTGCATCGCGATCTGATCGCGCCCGTGATTCCGCTGATGCGCCATCACGCGCAGGAGAAACGCCGCGAGGCCCGGTAGCGAAACGAGGAACACTATGCACACAACAACACGGATACCCGTGGCGGTCTTAGGAGCCACGGGCATGGTGGGGCAGCGCTTCATCGAACTCCTCCAGGGACATCCCTGGTTTGAGCTGGTGGCCCTGGCCGCCTCGGAGCAGCACGGCGGCCGCCCCTATGCCGAGGTGGCCCGCTGGCGACTCGCTGGCGAGATGCCGGCGGCAGCGGGGGCACTGCCGGTTGTAGCCTGCCGGCCCGAGGCCCTGCCGCCAGATGTGAAGATCGTCTTTTCGGCCCTCCCGGCCGAGGTAGCGGGCGAGATTGAGACCGCATTCGCGCGCGCGGGGGCCGCGGTCTTCAGCAACGCCAAAAACTATCGCATGGCGCCCGATGTGCCATTGATCGTGCCTGAAGTCAACGCGGACCATAGCGCCGCCCTGGCGCAACAACGCAAGGCGCGGGGCTGGCCCGGCTGCATTGTAACGAATGCCAACTGCTCGGCGACCCCGCTGGTCATGGCGCTCAAGCCCTTGCAGGTGGCCTTTGGCCTGCGCAAGGTCATGGTCACAACGCTACAAGCCATCTCTGGCGCGGGCTACCCTGGTCTCTCAGCCTACGACATCCTCGATAACGCCATCCCCTATATCGGCGGCGAAGAGGAGAAGCTGGAGACAGAAACGCTGAAGATGCTGGGGGAGTGGCACGAAGGGCGCGGTTTCATAGATGCCCCGCTTGTGGTCAGCGCGCACTGCAACCGTGTGGCCACGCGCGAAGGCCACCTTGAATGCGTCAGCGTCGAGCTGGAGGCCAGCGCGGACCCTCAGGCAATTATCTCCGCCTGGGCAGACTATGCTCCTGAGCCTCAACGCCTCAAGCTTCCCAGCGCCCCGGAGCGCGCCCTGCTCTATCGCAGCGAGCCCGACCGCCCCCAGACCCTGCGCGACCGCGATGCAGGTCGTGGGATGAGCGTCACCATCGGCCGCCTGCGCCGCTGCCCCATCCTGCACTACAAGTTCGTGGCGCTGGGCCACAACACGATTCGCGGCGCGGCGGGCGGCTCGATTCTCAACGCAGAGTTGTGTGTGAGTAGAGGATTGCTATAATTACCACAATGCCTGCAATAGGTATGGCCATATAGGTAGAAATATGCTGAAGGATAGATATATTCGCCAGTGTATTTCTATCCATATGGCCCACCTTGCACCATGATCCCCTCCACATTATTGACAAACTATCCAGCATTTGTTACGCTAGAATCGTTCGCTTCCTTACCCAGGCAGATAAGCACAAAGCTTTCTGTGAAGCCGTAACAGATATTCATCACTTCCTTGTAAATCGATCCGAGCAGTTACCCTGTAGCAGCATAGTACTGACATGGATTATTTGCTCCAGTGGTAGCGCTACTTTGTGATATCGATTCTGGTTGCCGTATGGCGGGTATAGCATGGTGAAGGAGAATGTCAGCGTATGAACATGGAAGCCCCAACCCCTGCAGGACGTGGGAAACAAGGCAATGATTGGCCAACATCATCCTGGAGCGAACAACGTTCCCCTCAACGGAAAACCCTACCGGAATGGTGGTATAGTTTTTCAGCTCCGGCAGAGCCGAAAAACGCTACCCCTCATGATCGGGAGGTGGTACGCGCTGGTCGCCTCTCCAGCGTTATTCTCCTGATGCTGCTTTGTTTTGGCTGGTCCCTTCTGCCTAATGCGATCACCAGCGCAAATCGCGCTTTTTTGCCTATTTTGGTGGCCACTATGTTTGTCAACTGGGGTATGGTGTTCCTCAATCGCCAGGGCAAAATTATACTGGTGGGTCTCATTCTAGTAATTACCGTTGAACTTGCCTTTATCGCGGTTGTTCTTACCTCCCACAGCGGCATAACACCCTGGAGCATGCCAACATTTGACCTGATGGCGGTTACAGAAC
>JALYVR010000690.1 GCA_030853145.1 Chloroflexota bacterium
ACCTTCGCCCGGTCAGATATGTACGGGCATCCCTTGCGGGTGCCCTGCTCCAAGCCCGACACATGATTTTGTATCAACGAATGAGCAAGCCATCGCCCCTACCAGTTCGGGGGCCATACATACAAGCGAGGCAAGCTATCCGTGCCTACGCGTGAACCAGGCGGCGCAACTCGATTTTGCCCTGGCGCACACGGGCCGCGAAGGTGGGCTGGGCATAGACCGCCGGACCATTGATGACGCTGCCGTCGGTCATATCGAAGGTTGACCCATGCCAGGGGCAGGTGACGGCGCAATCATGCACCTCCCCTTCGTCCAGGGGACCACCCAGGTGCGAGCAAGTGGCGGCGATGGCATAGATATTTTTGCCCTGCTTGAGCAGCACGGCCGGGATGCCGGCGGCATCGACACGCGTCAGTTTATTCTCCGGCAGGTCCTCTGCATTCATCACAGCCACGAAATCGTCGGAGCCGCCCTCCCAGGCCACGTGATTGACGCCGACGCCCTTGGCAAACGACAGCTCGCCGCCGAGGTTGGAGGAGTACGTCGTCACCAGGTAGCCAGCGGTGGAGAGCAGGATGCCCGTGCCGCGCATGCCAGCCCGGCGACACAGGAATGATGCCACATTCAGGCCCGTCACGCCCACATTCAGCGCGCCATGCACCAGGCCCACCCGCCGGTCGGGACCATCGGTATCGCTCCAATCGGTGAACCCGGCCACCGCCGCCGCGCCCGCCCCGGCCAGACCCAGCACCAGGGTGGCATCGGCCGCCTTGGCGACGCCATCATCCTGGTTGACAAGCCACATAGCATCAAGCAGCATCGTCGCGGTCCAGGAACCGATGGGGATATCGGTGATCACCGGATGCAGGGGATGTCCAAGCCAGACTCCATTGAGAAAATTCTTCACGGTAGTACGCATAGACTGCCCTGGAGGACCATAAATAGCGCGGACCCAGTTCTGAAGAGGCTCAGCAAGCTTATCAAGCCAACTCTG
Organism: Chloroflexota bacterium; assembly: GCA_030853145.1. Lineage (GTDB taxonomy): Bacteria > Chloroflexota > Ktedonobacteria > Ktedonobacterales > Ktedonobacteraceae > JALYTT01. The sequence goes on from JALYVR010000690.1 coordinate 995, forward strand.
GCGAGAAATCATCTCGCCGACAACATTCCTGATGGCGGGGGTTTTTGGTGGGGTCTCTACCCAGCTTCGTCGTTCCCCAGAGATATTCGTAGACATACTTCTATTCCTTTCCTGTCATACATGTGCTCTTTTTTTGCCACACTGCCTTTATTATGTCACGATCAGCCAACAATAATCGCAAGGTGGGTTAACACCAAGCACCGAGAATGGGACTTCCGGTTCTCGCTGTCGCAACAAGTGACGCATCACGGCCTGATTGCGCGCATAGAAACGACGGGCAACACGCAGCGCGCTGCGCATTGAACGGAAGCGTACCCCCATCTGGCGCGGCGCGGGCAATACATGACGCTGGAAACCCTGCGTGGCCAACCACTCCTGATCTTCGGCCCGCGTCCAGATCAACACAATCTTCCCGCCGGGCCTGGTAACACGTTTGAGTTCCGCCAGACCCGTGTCACCGCCCTGTTCCTCGGCAGCGGTAAAGGCCGAACATGAAAGCGCCAGGTCAACACTGTTATCCTCTAAGGGGATAGCATCGAAGCGACCCTGACAGGGAAGAACGCGGCTTCCTGCCGGCTGGCGCTCGCATTTCTGTTTCAGGATACGTAGCAGGCCGGGCGAAGGCTCCACGGCGTGGACGCGCGCAGCACCTTGGCGCAGGCATTCCAGGGTGGCGCGTCCGCTGCCCGCGCCAGCATCCAGAACCACCTTGCCGCGTATATCAGGCTCCAGGCGCTGAAAAATCCCCGGATGGATCTGCTCCCCTTCCGTCAACTCCTCGTACAGTTCGGGCGTTTTCCAGTAGGTCAGTTCCCAGAATAGCGCGTCCAGAACCTGGCGGCGGGCCGCCTGGCATTTTTCCAGAGCCACCGGCTGGCGCGCCAGCTCTCTAAACAGCTTGTGTTGGGCAGGAGGCAGACAACGCTTGATGCGCGCGACCAGGGAGCGCGGCGCGCCTTGCAGGCTCCAGGCCAGGTTTTCCACGCTCAGACCGAAGCCACCCTCTTCCAGCATGCAGCGCAGGGTCACATCATCAAAGACCTGGATATCCTCGATATGAAATGGATTCTCAAACATTGCCTCTCCCGATGCTATGATGGTAATCTTTCCAGAGGTCTGATAGCAAGTCAACAATGGCGCCCTCAGCAATCTCTAAACAAAGGAGAGAGGCGGTTCATAGCCTGTCTATATACATCTGTGCCATCGGGAGCGCGCAGGCCAGGAGATACTCGTCTGCCAGGAGAGCGCCGACGCACTGGAGGCCGAGCGGCAGGCCATTGGCGGCATGGCCCGCGGGGAAGGTCACGGCGGGCAGGCCAGCATGGGTCCAGGGCAGGTTCAGCAGTGGACTGCCCGTCGCCGCGATGCCTGCGGGCGCCGGGCCGGGAGCGGCAGGGCACACCCAGAGATCGATGTCGTACTGTGCCATCAATGCCAGCAGGTCAGCGCGCAATCGCGCCCGCCCAGCTCGTGCGGCATTCTGTTCGGCGGGTGTGACGGACTGTCCATCGCGGATGGCGGTGGCTGTGCGCGGGTGGTAGAGGGTTTCATAGCGGGCAAACCACTCGGCGTGGACCTGGGCCATTTCAGCGAAGACGAGTTGCAAGTGGCGCCGGTTGATGGTTTCGATATCGTCCAGGGCCGGCACGCGCCGCACACGATAGCCGGCTGCCGTAAGGAGTACAAGCTGCTCCTCAAAGAGCGCTAATGCCTCCGGCGAGGCCTGGGCAAGATAGGGTCCCTCCGGTACGCCAAGGACGGGCAGGGTCACCGGCGTCTGCACCTGATCGGGCCGCCAGCCTTCACAGAGTAACGAGGCCACCAGCGCGGCGCCGGGCATATCCTGGGTAAAGAACCCGACATGATCGAACGATGCAGCACACGGGATCAGGCCGGCGGTGGAGATGCGCCCAAAAGTGGGCTTGAAGCCAACGAGACCGCAGAAAGCCGCCGGCCGCAACACCGAGCCGATGGTCTGTGTACCCAGGGCAAGCGGACAGAAGCCGGCCGCCACGGCGGCGGCAGAGCCGCTGCTCGATCCGCCGGGTGTATGCTCGAGATTGTGCGGGTTACGGGTTGGGCCAGGCTCGAAATACGCGAATTCGGCGGACACCGTCTTCCCCAGG
>JALYVR010000691.1:0-824 GCA_030853145.1 Chloroflexota bacterium
AACCGGCCTCCGGCGCTGACCTGGCCGTCCTGCAATATACCGGCGGTACAACCGGGCTATCGAAGGGCGCGATGCTGACGCACCGCAACCTGCTCTCCAACGCCTTCCAGACGCGCCACTGGACGCCACGGGCTCGCGAGGCTCAGGAGGTGGGCCTGTGCGTCGCGCCCTTCTTCCACTCCTATGGCCTGACCGTCGGCATGAATATGGGCATTCGCGCTGCCGCCACCATGGTGCTGCTGCCCCAGTTCAAGTCGAAGGATGTGGTCAAGGCCATCAAACGCTATCGTCCGACGCTCTTCCCTGGCATCCCCACGATGTACATTGCGATTATGCGCGAGGCCGGCCAGAAGACCGCCCAACTGCGCTCGATCAAGTACTGTATCAGCGGCGCCGCTCCCCTGCCCGCCAAAGTGCGCCAGGACTTTGAGGCAATCACCGGCGGCAAGCTGGTCGAGGGCTACGGGCTGAGCGAGGCGGCGCCCGTCACGCACTGCAATCCCTTGAACGGCGATGTGCGCGATGGCAGCATCGGCCTACCACTGCCGAACATCGACTCCGTGATCCTGCACCGGGAGACCGGCGAGCCTGTGCCTCCCGGCGAGGTGGGCGAGATTATGGTGAAGGGGCCAAATATTATGCAGGGCTACTGGAACCAGCCCGAAGAGACGAAGGCCATCTTCTTCAAAGAATGGATGCACACCGGTGACCTCGGCCGCGTGGACGCGGATGGCTACTTCTACGTCGCGGAGCGCGCCAAAGATCTGATCCTGGCCAGCGGCTTCAATGTGTACCCGCGCGAGGTCGAAGAGGTGCTCTTCCAG
>JALYVR010000691.1:834-3115 GCA_030853145.1 Chloroflexota bacterium
TGGCGGGCGTCCCCGATGAATATCGCGGCGAGACAGTCGCGACCTTTATCGTGCTGAAGCCAGGCTTCGCGGCATCCGAAGAAACGCGCCAGGAGATCAAAGCCTATTGTAAAAAAGAACTCGCGGCCTACAAGGTCCCCAAGGTCATAGAGTTCCGCGAGAGCCTGCCCAAATCCCTGATCGGCAAAGTGTTGCGCCGGGAACTAAGGCAGACCTACCTTGACGCGAAGTAGGGGCTTCAGGGCGTAGGCAGAGAGGGCGCAGGCCAGCGGCGCCCGTACACGAAAGGGCCGACGAGGCCCACACGAGCGTCCTTGTAGTAAACATAGACCAGGTACATTATATGTAGGGGCATCCCTCGCGGGTGCCCTGCTGACGACACATGTAGGGGCATCCCTCGCGGGTGCCCTGCTGACGACACATGTAGGGGCATCCCTTGTGGGTGCCCTGTAACGACATCCGTTCGCGGGTGTCCTCAACGCGGAGGAAACAGCATACATGTCAACGACCATAAAACCCACAGAGACGGGCACGGCGTTCCTGACGACGCCTGTGAGCGAGAGCGCCGATAGGATATTTACCCTGGAGCAGACCGACGAGGAGCAGCGCTGGATCGCCGAATCCGCCGCCACGTTCTCTCAGCGCGAGGTGCTGCCCAAGATTGAGGCCATCGACCACCAGGAGCCGGGCCTGATGCCGAGCCTGGTGAAGAAGGCCGGCGAACAGGGCCTGCTGATGATCGATGTGCCGGAGGCCTATGGCGGCGCGGAACTGGGCCTGCTCACCAGCGCCCTGGTGGCTTCGCAATTGCAAGAGGCCTCGTTTAGCGTGGCCTTTGGCGCGCATACTACCATTGGCACACTGCCCATCGTCTTCTATGGCACCGAGGAGCAGAAAGAGCGCTACCTGCCGAAGCTGGCCTCCGGCGAGTGGATCGCGGCCTACGCGCTCACCGAGCCGGGCGTCGGCTCCGACGCCATGGGGCTGAGCACGAGCGCGCGCCTGGCGGACGACGGCAGGCACTATATCCTGAATGGCACCAAGCAGTGGATCTCCAATGCTGGCTTTGCCGACCTGATGGTCGTCTTTGCGCGCATCAATAACGAGCGCCCCTCGGCCTTCATCGTGGAGGCGAGCTGGTCCGGCGTCTCGACGGGCGCGGAAGAGCGCAAGATGGGCATCAAAGGCTCGTCCACGCGCCAGGTCTACTTCGAGGACGTGCAGGTCCCCGTTGAGAACCTGCTGGGCGAGATCCACAAAGGCTACAAGATCGCCTTCAACATCCTCAACATCGGGCGCCTGAAACTGGGCGCCGGTGCCGTGGGCGGCGCGCGCACAGCCGTGGGCCTGGCCGCGGCCTACACCGTCGAGCGCAAAGCCTTCGGCAAGTTCCTGCACGAGTTCGGCATGATTCAGAAGAAGCTGGCTCGTATGGCCGCCGAGACCTACGCCGCCGAGAGCGAGGTCTTCCGCACGGCCGCCAACATCGAGAATGCGCGCCGGGGAGCCGGTGAGAACACCGAGGCCGTGTTTAAGGCCATCGAAGAGTACGCCATCGAGGCCTCGATCGCCAAGGTGCATGGCAGCGAAGTACTGTCCCAGGTCGTTGATGAGGGCGTGCAGATCTTCGGCGGCTACGGCTTTATGCAGGAGTATCCTATCGAGAAGGCCTACCGCGATGCGCGCATCCAGCGTATCTTCGAGGGCACCAACGAGATCAACCGCCTGGTGGCCGCCGGCACGCTCTTCCGCCGCGTCCTCGGCGGCAAGCTCGATATGCTGGCTCGCTTCCCCGCTATCGAGGCGCGCATCCAATCGGGCCAGGCGCCTGCCACCGCTGGTGAGGCGATACCTGCCGAATTGCGCGAAGCCGTCAACGCGCTGGAACGCGCCAAGGATGTCACCATCTACGCGGCCATGCGCATCGCTATGAAGTACATGCAGGCCCTGGAGAACGAAGAGGAGTTCATCGAGTACCTGGCGAACCTGCTCATCGACCTGTACGCCTCCGATAGCGCCCTCGCGCGCGCTGTGCAGGCCGTGCGCCGGGGCGACGCCAACAGTTCTGTCCATGTAAAGCTGGCCCAGCTCGCGACCTGGCTAGCCTTCTCGCGCATGCGCTCGAACCTGGATCAGATGCTGATGACCAACCTGGACGCCGGTAGCGTGCTGGCCGAACTCGACCGCGTGCGCGCCTACATCGGCGACTACGTGCTAAACGGCGTCGCAGTCCAGCGCGAGATCGCGGCTATTGTTGTCGAGAAGCAGAGCTACCCGCTCT
>JALYVR010000692.1 GCA_030853145.1 Chloroflexota bacterium
ACCTTAGTGTGAGCATGGCACTGTGGGTGCTGACGCTGGCGAGCGGGCAGATGCGTCGGCTCACGCCTGAAGAGGGCCTGGCCCAGGGACCATCCTGGTCGCCGGATGGAGCATCTATTGCCTACTACTTTACGGCGGACCAGACCGAGACCGGCAATATGCTGCCCTGGGTCGTCAAGGCACAGGGGAACGAGGCTCCGCACCTGGCAACGCCACCAACTGAAGATTTTACCTGCCAGGCAGCCATCATTGATGAACTGCGCCTCGACTGGCTTGCTCGGCCGCAGTGGTATCCCGATGGCAAATCGCTGCTGATCAGCGTCCATGAACACGGCCAGGTTCATCTGCACCGCGTGGATGTCGAGCAGAGCCAGGTGGCGCAATTGACCAGCGGCAACGGGCGCTACCTCGGCCCGCACTTGAGCAGCGATGGGCAGATGATCGCTATGGTACGGGCCGACTGGTTCACCCCTGGCGATATCTGGAGCAGCGATGGCAGCGGCGAGCAACTGCGCAAGCTCACAGGAGTCAACGACCCATTCATGCGCAGCCACCAACTCGTTCGCCCCAAACGCATCACCTGGCAGAGCAGCAATGGTCTCGAAATCGAGGGCTGGCTCTACCTGCCCACTCTCCCTGACGGCGCGCAGGCCCCGTTGATCCTGGAGGTTCACGGCGGCCCATCCTGCGCCTGGGGCGACGCCTACGTCCACGAGTTCCAGGTGCTGGCGGGACGCGGCTACGCGCTGCTGGCGGCGAACCCACGAGGCAGCCAGGGTTACGGGGAGGCGTTTTGCCGCAAAATTCTGAACAACTGGGGCAATGACGACTTCCGCGACCTGCTGAGCGGCATCGACCATGTGGTTGCTACTGAGGCGGTAGACGGCTCGCGGCTGGGCATCGGCGGACTGAGTTACGGTGGCTATATGACAAACTGGGCAATCACACAGACCACACGCTTCAAGGCAGCCGTGAGCCGCAATGGCGTCAGCAACCTGGCCAGCGTCAGCCTGTTGTCCGACCAGACACTCTGGTTCGATCTGGCAATGGGCGGCGACACGCAGCAGGAGCGCGACACCCTCAGGCGGGAGCGCTCGGCATTAACCTTCGCGGACCGCATCGCCACGCCACTCTTGCTTTTGCACGCCGATAACGACCTGCGCTGCCCATTTGGGGAGTCGATGCAACTCTTCGTCGCGCTGCGCAAACGCAAGCAGATGGTAGAGTTGGTACGCTATCCCGGCCCCAGCCACATGCTGGACTGGCCCGGCTTCAGCACGCCCAGGCAGCGGGTAGACCGCCTGCGCCGCACTGTGGGCTGGTTTGAGCATTTTGTGTGAACGATAATGGTTCGCAGGGTACAGGGGGAAGGGTCTTTCCTGTATCCTGCTGGCGGGATACTCAGCAGAGAAAGATACGCTTGCTATCACATCGGCTGAAAAAGCAACGGGATACAACACAACGCGGCGATAGCCAGCAAAAGACAATAGCTGGCCGCGAGAATGCGCGAGAGGGGAACCGTGCCTATACGAGCGCGAAAACTGCGCAGTGACATGCGCAGGGCGACAATGAAGATACCCGCGAGCAGCACAAAGGCAAAGAACCTGGCTCCGAATATCGCCGCCGTGCCGTTGCTGAAGAGCGCCAATGGCAACACTACGGCCCCGAAAATCAGCAGGCCCGCCAGCACATCGGCGGCGGCAACGCCCATGAATATGCCTTCGTCTAAAGCGTGCGACAGCAGGTATGGCGTGGCTTTCGTAATGATGATTAACCCACAGATATAGGCAATCACGCTCGCAAGCATGAGTAACACTGGTGACATCGTTTCGTCTTTCTGCGCGTTTTCCCTTTGCTGGTATTGTATCATACTACTGGCGGCGACGCATCCATATGGAAGATGCCGGGTGTATGAATTCGTTGTAGGCAGGCAAGAGAAAAAGGAATATCAGCATCAGGGTTTCAGTAGCATACATATCAAACGGTACGTGCTCGCAGTTTTTCTGGGCAAAGGGATTATGGGCGCTGGTTTTCTGCTGCTGGCTTTTTCTTCATCGGTACCTATGGCTCTCTTTGCCTGTACCCTGGCAGCGGTGGGCGGGCCAATGGGCGATATCATGACCTTGACGATGGTGCAGACTGATTTGCCCTCTGATCAGATCGGCAAAGCCTATAGCCTGCGCATGATCCTGGAGAGCGTGGGCAGTGCGCTCGGCTCTTTGGTAGCGGTGCCGCTGTTCAGCCTGGTGAGCGTTCCCCTGGGCATCGCACTCAGCGCTGTGCTCTTGTTGGTTGTCAGTATGGCTGGTTTGTGGCGCTTCGGCCTGCACGTCCAACATCAAACGATTATTACGCGTCCGCTATCCGATCCAGCCAGCCATTCGCCACGTGAACATTGATGCCATAGTCCACCCCCCGTGCATAGGGGATGTAGGGGAGCAAGTGACCGATGAACGCTTGCGATGACTTGATGGCCAGGAGGTTCTCTTTGGCCTGCTTTGCGAAGAGCATCATCCCATTGAGTGGATCGCCAAGCAAGGATTGCAGGTGTATCCACAGATCTCCCAGCTCGCCTGTCATATGCGCCGCGTATAGCGAGGCTGCGCCTGGCCTCAGGCGCAGCCGGGGCAGCAACCACGTCCGCAGGAAATGCTTGAAGCTGCCGGCTTCACTGCTGTGTTGCGCGCGTGTCATGGCTTCGATGATTTGGAAGAGCGAGTCCTCGTCGCAGACGCCCAGGTGCTCCGTCATCAGCAAGATACGCAGCGCCTGGGCAATCTCCGGCTGCATCAGCGCCACGTTCATCGCGGTATCATCGCGCATTCCGCGGTTGTTCAAATTGGCCGAACCGAGCGTGATCCAGGCATCATCCACAATCGCGACTTTGGAGTGAACATAAATGGAGCGGTAGAGCATGCGCTCATCCCGCCGGAACGATGAACCCAGCGTGTAGGCCTGTAACCGGCCCTGCTCTACCGCTTGCGGCGCCTGCTCCCAGAGGTACTTCAGCCCTTCATCGGTGAATTCGCGCCCCACGTTCGGATTATCAGGCAACAACAACAACACCATGACCCCGCGTGCCAGCGCACCTGAGAGCGCTTGTAGCAGATGCTC
>JALYVR010000693.1 GCA_030853145.1 Chloroflexota bacterium
GTCTCGTGCCATGTCCCACTCCAGAGGTAGGCGCACTGTGAAGATACTGCCGACCTCGGGCGCGCTCTCAAGTTCGATCTTGCCGCCGTGTTGCTGCACAATGGAGGCCACCATTGAGAGTCCCAGGCCCGCTCCGCCTTTATGCCGGGCGCGCGAGCGGTCTACGCGGTGGAAGCGCTCAAAAATGAAAGCCTGTTCCTCCAGTGGAATGCCTATGCCTGTATCGGCTACGCTCACAACCGCGCTCTCGCCTTCATGCTTCAGTGCGACTCGCACGGAGCCACCGGCATGATTATAGTAGATCGCATTCTCGATGAGGTTGGAGAAAACACGCGTCAGCAGCAGACCTTCCCCGCACACAACCACGTCCTCTGCCTCGGTGAGTTGTAACGTCACCTGGTGCGCTTCGGCAGTGCCTTTCAGGTCGTTGAGCGCCTCTTCCAGCAGCGGTTCCAGGCTCAGTTCATCACGGGTATTCAGAGGCTGTTCGCTTCTCACCAGGATAAGCAGATTGGCCACCAGGTGTTCCAGACGTGCTACCGCGCGTTCCTGGGTAGCGGCCATGGCTTGATAATCTTCCAGGCTGGCCCCTGGATCGCTCGAAACGACCTCCAGGTTGGTGCGCAGCGAGGCCAGCGGCGTGCGTAATTCGTGGGCTACATCTGCCACAAAGCGGCTTTGCAGGCCAAAGGTCTGTTCAAGCCGGCCAAGCATGGCGTCAAAGGTATCGGCAAGTTCCTTGATCTCATCCTGAGGGCCATCCAGGGCCAGGCGTGTGTGCAGCGTACTGGCGCTGATGCGCCTAGCTGTGCCGCTGACCGCTTTTACTGGCCGCAGCGCGATGCCAGCTAACCAGTAGGCGCTGGCGCCACCCAGAAGGGTCGCTATCCCCAGGCCGATGAGCGAGATGCGCTGGAGTTCAAGCAACAGGCCTAGTTCAAGTGGATTGAGCGGCGTGATAGAGAATCTATCCAGGACGTCCTCGAGCGCTGGTGACGCAGTGCGAGAGGCACGCCGCGTTATGCGTACTTGCGTCCCTTCATGCCTGACCACACCATGAAAGCTGCTAATAGCTACCGTATTGATAAACAGCAACAGGCCAAAACTCAAGACAAAGACCAGGCCCCCGAACCAGAGCGCCAGGCGCAAGCGTAGCGGCAATCTGCGCCTCTTGATGCGTGGTGTGCGATACGGGCGAAGAAGCTTCATGATGATGCCTCCGGTTGCTTAGGGGGTAGACCCAGGCGGTACCCCTGCCCGATGACGGTTTCGATGTAACGAGGCGTCTCAGCAATGTCGGTGAGCTTGCGCCGCAGCGAGTTGATGTGAACCCGCACTGTATTCGTTAAGGGATTGGCTTGCATATCCCAGACATGCTCAAGTAATGCCTCCTGGCTGATGATAGCTCCCTGGTGACGCAGCAGATATTCCAGAATACCGAACTCTTTGGCCGTCAGTTCAAGACGTCGGCCGCCCTGCCAGGCTACGCGCGCCACCGGATCTACTTGCAGGTCGGCGTAGCTCAGTAACGGTTCTCTTCCCCGGACATCACGTCGTAGAAGCGCGCTCACACGAGCGGCTAATTCCGCGAAGTAGAAAGGTTTCACCAGGTAGTCGTCAGCTCCCAATTCCAGCCCCGTGACCCGCTCATCAGGCAGACAACGCGCTGTCAACATAAGGATGAGCAGTGCCGGCCGGCTGACGCGCACGCGACGACACACCTCCAGGCCATCCATTGCTGGCAAATTGAGATCCAGAATCAAGAGGTCATAATCGGTGGTCTCCGCCAACATCCAGCCCTCTACCCCATCAAACGCCACGTCGACGGCGTAGCCACGTTGCCGTAATCCTCTGGCCACCGCGCGCGCGATGTCAGGCTCGTCTTCGATAACTAATAAGCGCATATATGCTCCGGATTTGTATTGCTGCCTTGATACAGATAGTGCTTTTTGTACCATCTGGATAGAAGTCTATGTTGAGAATATTGTACATTATCCTCTCTAGTGGACGACAAACCACATATGATAGGCAAGCTTCGTCTTTCTTGTAGCCATATTTAAAGAGACCATTCAAAACTGTCTAGTTATTAAGATACATTATTGCACGTGTCAGGCCGACCCACACCGCGATGAGGAGTTGCATTTCCTCCACCATCTAATTATACTTGCTTCTAGAGTGACACATGTTTCGCTGGTATGATCATAATATTGGTCTTACTGCGGACATACTAATGAAGTATTCCTCTCGTCTGGAAGCTCTTCATTGGAACGAGGTACAATGTACCGAGTCTCATGCGTTCTATTCTTCGAATTGTAGCGGTGTCACCTATACACTGCGCCTCAAGAATGGCCGGGCACTTGATGTGAGTGGAGCTCTTTTCCGTTACGCTCAAGAACGGATAGGCAGATAACGAGAAGGGGAGCCAGGGGCTAAGCCATATTTGAGCATGCTTGCTAGCATATATGCTAGCAAGCATGCTCAGGCAGTCCTCTATCAGGGTTGGCCAATATAGTTGCCCGTCAGTTCCTGGGTCAGGGGGTCGAGCATTGTGCCACTACGTGCGACTTGAATTGGACGCCTCTGGGCCTTGGCGTTGCGTACCGCGGCGGCCAGGCGCGCGGTCTCTGCGCTTGTTCGCTGGAGTTCGTGCTCGACCTGAGAGGAGCGCTGGAGCCGTGCCAGTAGATTATTGAGGTTGTGAGCCACTTGCCAGAGGACGTTTTCCCTGGCCAGGGGCGCGCGCGCGTTCAGGTCTCCATTCGCCACCTGCACATGGGTCTGCAGGATCTGCTGAATACCCTGGTCCAACTGCTGTTTTTGCTCGGCGATGGCGCGGTCCTTTTCAGCCATGGCGCGCTCCAGCGCCGCTACTTGCTCGGCTCGTGCGATAGCCTGGGTGGCGCCCTGCACCCAGAGATAGGTGACAATCGCTACAATAAATTGCAGTACAATGGGCCCCACGAGCACACTGTAGTAGGCGCTCAGCGTTGGCAGGTTGAAATCGGCTCTATGGTGCATGAATGTGACTGCGCTCCAGGTGAAGAGCGCATTACACAGGGCGACCGGGAAGACACTTTTTGGTGGCAGGAGCGATACCGCGATCAGTTCTGTAA
>JALYVR010000694.1 GCA_030853145.1 Chloroflexota bacterium
TCGGAGAGGTCGCAAGCGCCATATCGGGAGGCGCACAGCCACCGAAGTAGGGACAGATCGTGGGCGAGTCCGCCATGCCCTGGAAGCCGATGCCTTTGGTGTGAGCAACAGCAGGAGTCGCGCTACTTGCCTGGAATGAAGTCCTGGCGGCGGGAGCATTTTTGTTGTGCGCTGCCGCGGCCTTGGCCTGGGCATATGTGCCGGGATGGATCGCCAGGAAGGGCAGCTTCCCATGGCTCATCTTTACTGCATGAGACGCTACCTTAGGAAGGGTAAACAGATTCGCGTTATGCAGGGAGCTGGCTACGGATGGTCCTTTAGTAACGGAGAGCTTGAAAGCGCCGCCGCTGTTTTTCTGCGCATCCTGGTGTTTCGCTGCGAAGGTGGGACTAACAACAAAAACTCCTACCAGCAGCACGATCAGTGCAGTCATGGTAGAGAAGGCTAACTTCGTACGTTTCTTTTGCACACAAATCTCCTAATATATGTATGAGTGAGAGTCTGAGCAAACCTCTCTGGAAGAGCTGGATCATTCAGCGTAGATAATTACAGTATAAGCAACATGCCTTACATGGCCAAAAAAGCATGAAAAATCTGCTAAATGAGAAGCGGGTCAAAGTATTGCTCCAATATGTCACATTTGGCAGAAGATGGACGTTGAAACAGGTAGAGCGTAATATTTTTTCGCTTATAGAGGACAAAAGATGAAGAAACAAGGAAGTTCGAAAATCGGTGTGTTTGTGCTGATCGTCTGCCTGGTGGCGCTGCTAGTCATCGGTTGGGCCCTCCTCCCAGGAAACACTCTCGTGAGAGGATTAACTGGGGGAGGCAAGACCGGGGCCTGGCTCTCTGTACGCCTGTTTCCTGATCGCCATGGCTGGGCGCTGACAGTGCTCGGCGTGTTCCATACTGAGGATGCTGGACAGCACTGGCATAACGTCACGCCGTGGACAGCCGCTGACTACCAGTTTGGCGGTCGCGTTGACGCGCTGGGCACCTTCGTGAATGGGGATAATGCCTGGCTGGTCTTGCCAGCCAGATCAACCTATGTGAAGTTCGGACAGAACCAGAAGCCAGAGCAGGCGCGTAGCTTTCGCACAACCGATGCTGGCAAAACCTGGCAAGGAGCCGAGATCCCGGATACAGCGAGCACCTACCGGGATACAATGTCCGGGCCAGGTTTGGTGACGGGTATTCTCAAGCCATTCGTGCCTCAAGGCGAGGACAGGGCTCAGGTTAGCATCAATGGCATCAGCGCCATCGATGGTCGCAATGCCTGGGTCACGGTCAGCAAAAGCTCTACCCATACGGGTGGGGGGCACGAGGATATAGTCTTTGAATACAGCCGGGTCTGGCACAGTAATGACGGCGGGAAGACCTGGAAGCTTCTGGTGGAGCAAAAGCCAGCAGGAGCTAGCGCCAGGCCCCTGGGCCTGGGCTGGATCTATTTTGTGGATGCTGCGACGGGACTGATGGCCGGAACGACGCCTTTCAGCCTTGCTGTGAGCCATGATGGTGGCATACATTGGACGGCGCAGGATCTTCCCGCCCAAAATCTGACGCCGCTGGATCGCCAGCGCGCCACGCAAGGATCAGCTACTTTTTTTGACGCGCGCAATGGGGTGATCCCGATACAGATCTATACCAGCGAGCACTCGTATAAGGTGTTCCAGTATGTTACACACGATGGAGCAAAAACCTGGCAGATGAGCACTATCCAGGGACCTGGCGACTACCAGGCAACATACTACCTGGATGCCCAACACTGGATGCTCATGCAGGGCAACACAGCCCTTGTGAAGACGGTCGACGGGGGAGCGACCTGGCACACTACCTCGATACGAACGGGGTTCGCCTATATCAGCGATATGACCTTTGTCTCAAGCCAGGAGGGCTGGGCGCTGGGACGCAACGTCGTGTACCTGCAAGGCAACCAGTATAGCCAGGATGACGCTATTGCCTTGCTGAAGACAACCGATGGTGGGCAGACATGGACACAGGTGGGCTACACCGTAGAGTAGCGGCTAGATGCGGATCAACAACGCGCCCGGCAGAACTTCGGCTGTGTAGCTGGCCGTGCTCGTAATTTCACCATCTGCCTGCATATGGGTCGGCCGCTGGCACTCGATATGCACTGAGCGTGCGCGAAAAAAGGTGGCTTCTGGCAGGCCTACGTGTTCGCCTTTGCGCACAATTGGTAAGTTCTGTAAGGCACGCGGCAGGGGGGTGTAATCTATGGTGCAGACATCGAAAAGCCCGTCGGTATGGTCAGCAGTGGGGTTAATGCGAAAGCCAGCCCCGTAGGTCGGACCGTTGGTCACGGCCACCAGCACATAGCGCCGGTAATCAGTCCCGCGCACATACTCGCCGCCATCAAGTCTGAGCTTCAACCAGGGGCAGCGCTGATAGCCGAACAGCAATTGCTTTAAGGTGCTTGCATAATAGAGGCGCGCACCGCTCATAAGGGGGAACTTCTTTAATTTATTGGCCGCGTCGCCGATATCGGCATCCAGGCCCACGCTGAAAGAGTTCGCGAAGTACTCTCCATTGACAGTACCTGCATCCACACCTATCAGCCGTCCCAGCAGGGCCTTCTCCAGGGCGGCCGCGGGATCGTGGGGCAGCTTGAGGGTATTCCAGGCAAAATCGTTGCCGGATCCCGTCGGAACAATGCCCAGCGGCACACGCCTTCCGGCCGTCAGGATGCCATTCACCGCCTCATGCACTGAACCATCGCCACCCACGATAATCACCGGGCGCCCCTCTGTAGCCGCCTGCAACGCCAGTTCGCGCGCATCGCCGCTCTTCGCTGTCTCGACGTATTCTGCCTGCTCATCCGCGATACGACGGCGCACCAGAATGCGGTACGGCTCTATGTGGCCGCGATTGGCAGCCGGGTTGAGGATCACGAGAGGATTATCAGAGAACGGCGCAGTCTCCATAGGGCCTCCTTTGGCGAGCGAGGAACTTTGGCAGATTGTATCACCTTCTGGCTATCTGCACAACCAGCACGGCTTCCAGGAAAACCTCTCTTCAACCCTCCTTGTCGCGTAGGGATTCGGCTTGCCGCGTCCGTGTGGGACCTCGCTTGCGCGGCCAGAGGGGAAACGG
>JALYVR010000092.1 GCA_030853145.1 Chloroflexota bacterium
ACTGTGGCCTGTATCCCGTCAAAGAGGTCTTTGGGGGTCAGGTCGTCTACCCCATTGCCCAGGGCAAAGAGGTGTTCGATGCGTATCTCGAATGGGTGAAGACGGTTCCCGACGAACTCACCTCGGCCCTACGCATCATGCATTTCCCCCCGACTCCCAACCTTCCACCGCCGTTGCGTGGCGCCTCAGCCGTCATCGTCATGGCGTGCTATAACGGAGAAGCTTCAAAAGGCGAGGCGCTGCTCGCCCCTGTGCGCACGTTGGGGGCGGCACTCCTCGACACATTTGCGCTGATCCCCTATTCACACATCGCCACTATTGCGGGCGATCCGGAAGAGGCACCGCCCCTCTTTTCGTACAGTGAGGGTGGTGCCTTTCAAGCGTTTTCGCAGATCGACATTGAGACTCTCCTGAGCATCGCTGGGAACCCTGCATCTGGCATCTCGCTCGTCGAGATACGGCAGCTCGGTGGCGCACTCGCTCGTCAACCCGAAGAGGCCATGGCCTTCAACTGTCGTCAGGCAGCCTTTTATCTGGAGGCGCGGCTGATGGCTCCTTCAGATGCTCAATTAGAAGGCGGGAAACGCTCGCTCGCCACGATAAGGAAAGCGTTGACGCCAGATATGCTGGGAGAAACCTTCATCAATTTTCTGGGCGTGGGAGAGGTTGGCCCATATCTCACGAGAGCTGCCTACACACCAGAGAACTATTCACGATTACGCGCGCTCAAGGATCGCTATGATGCAAAGAATGTCTTCCGCTTCAATCACAATATCGCGCCTTCTGCGCGCTAAATGGAGGCTGAGTCACATTGACAACAGGAAAGAGGCTGAGTCACATTGACAACAGGAAAAAGGAGGGCGTATGCTGATATCATCATCATCTAAGAGAGATTCAGACTCCCTAAGAGAGATTCAGGCTAGAGAGCAACTGCCCTATAACTGTATCGCGGAAGAACTGAGAGGCAAAGAAATGGCTGATCTTACGGTACCGGTCCATCAAGATGATCATGTCCAGGGTCCAGCAACCGCAGCGGTCACGCTGGTCGAATATGCTGATTATGAATGTCCCTATTGTGCTGATGCCTACCCTGTCGTGAAAGAGATTCAGCGGCAGTTAAGGAGTACACTGCGTTTTGTCTATCGCCACTTCCCCCACTCCGATGTGCATCCGCATGCTCGCCATGCAGCCGAGGCGGCCGAAGCCTCGGCCGCGCAAGGGAAGTTCTGGGAGATGGATGAAATGCTCTTTGAGCATCAGCTAGCGCTTACGGATGCTGACCTGGAGCATTATGCGGCTGATCTGGGACTGGCGCTGGATACTTTCAAGCAGGCTATGGCCCAGCATAGCTATGGGCAACGCGTTCAAGAAGACATAACAGGCGGGACGCACAGTGGAGTACGAGGCACTCCCACCTTCTTTATCAATGGCATGCGTCACGACGATACCTATACGCTGGATGTGCTGCTGCCCGCGATTACAAAGGCGCTTGGCTCACAAGAAGATTAAGAACCGTTTTTCGTTCTATTCTTCGATGATTATCCGGTAGCTGATATAATCAACAGAGTAATTCATGAGATCGATGCCGTGATAGTTGGTATCGATAAGAGGAGAAACAATGCCGACAAGTCCAAATAATGCTTGGAATCAGAAGGTAATCGAAGAGTTTCGTGCCAACGGAGGCAAGGTTAGTGGGATGACTGCAGGTGCATCTCTACCTATGGTCCTGCTTACAACCACTGGTGCCAAGAGTGGTCAGCAGCGTGTAAGCCCATTGGTGTGCCAGCAAGATAGTGACCGTCTGTTCATCTGTGCAGCCAATGGCGGTATGCCAACCAATCCCGATTGGTATCACAATATCATTGCTCATCCAGAGGTGACTGTCGAGCTTGGCAATCAGAAATTTCAGGCGAAAGCCATCGTTATAACTGGGAAGGAGCGCGACGAGATCTACACAAAGCAAGCCAGGCACATGGCCAACTTCGCGGAGTACCAGCAGCAGACGACACGCGTCATTCCAGTCGTGGAGCTGGTTCACCAGTAAGCAATGCGGAGCTTGTTATATGGCAAGAAAAAGCCCTTCAAGTGGCTCGCGATGCGGCTTGAAGGGTCGTCCTATAAATGGGTGGTGCCAAGGGACGGAATCGAACCGACGACACCAGCATTTTCAGTGCTGTGCTCTACCAACTGAGCTACCTTGGCATCTATGAATTACGAGGCACATAATAACACCTCTCGCCGCTTGCGTCAAGACCCTTTTTCAGCCCCATCGTCATGCATACGCAGGCCCGGTTATTTCTTTTTATGACACACCACTGCGTATGCAAATATGCGCGACACGCCACGTTTATATGCATGCGGGACCGATGTCGCCCATACCCGCGTTGACGGACCGGTAGTGCGTTTTCTTATGGCGGACCTATGCTCCCGAAGGCACGGAACGTATCGTGTTGTTGGGGTCATCCCCGCCGAAATCGACCAGGGGGTGCGCGAGGAACCAGGCCTGGCTGTCGAAAGGCGGCTCTCCTGGTTCTGAGCGCACGCGTTCATAGCAGCCAGCGGGCAGCAGTTCGCGCGCGTTGCTTGTATCGGCAAGCTGCCTATCGAGCAGGTTTGTGCGAATGGCCGTGCCTAATGCCGGGTCCTCGATGGGAAAGAGCGTCTCAACGCGCGCATCCAGGTTGCGCTGCATCAGGTCGGCGCTGCCCAGGTAGATCTCCGGGTTGCCGCCGTTGCCAAAGTAGTACACGCGGCTGTGCTCCAGAAAACGTCCGACCAGGCTGCGCACGCGGATCGTCTCGCTGATACCGGGAATGCCGGGGCGCAGGCAGCAGACACCGCGCACGATCAAGTCTATGCGCACGCCCGCCTGTGAGGCGCGGTAGAGCACCTCGATTGTCGCGGGATCGACCAGCGCGTTCATCTTAAAGATCAGGTGTCCGTTGCCGTGCTCTTTATGCATCTGGATCTCGCGCTCGATGCGTTCGATAATGTTGCGGCGCAGGCTCACCGGCGCGACGAGCAGCTTGCGATACGTGCTCAGGCGCGAGTAGCCCGTGAGCGTGTTGAAGAGGTCCGAGACATCCTCCCCGATCTCGCGATCGCAGGTGAGCAGGCAGAGGTCTTCGTACACGCGCGCCGTGCTGGCATTGTAATTGCCTGTGCCAAGATGCACATAGCGCCGCAGCAGACCATCGGCCTCCTTGCGCACTACTAGAGCGACTTTGGCATGCGTCTTGAGGCGGATCAGCCCATAGACCACATGCACCCCGGCATGCTCCAGCGCTCTGGCCCACTCGATATTGTTCTCCTCATCGAAGCGCGCCTTCAACTCGACCAGCACCGCCACCTGTTTGCCGTTCTCAACGGCTTCCAGCAACATGTTCACGACAGGGGCGTTGGTGCCTACACGATAGAGCGTTTGCTTGATTGCCAGCACATTGGGGTCATGGGCCGCGAAGCGAATGAAGTCCACAACCGAGTTGAAGCTGTCGTAGGGATGGTGCAGCAGCAGGTCGCGCTCGCGAATAGCGGCGAAGAGGTCGCCATCATGGACGTGTTCCAGCGAATTGCGCGGTATGAAGGGGGTATATTTGAGTTCCGGGCGTTCCTGGTTCTGCAACTCCATCAGGTCGCCCATGCCCAGCGGGCCATCGATGATCGTCAGATCGTTGCTGTCGATCTCCAGGTTGTCCAGCAGCACAGCGCGCACGCGTGGGGGCATGGAGGGATTGACGGCCAGATCGACGACGCAGCCAAAGCGGCGGTCGCGCACGCCCTGCTCGATATCCTCAAGCAGATCGGAGGCCTCGTCCTCCTGCAGCTCGATATCGGCGTCGCGCAGCACGCGGAAGGGGTAGGACTCCCATACCTCGATGCCGGGAAAGAGCCGGCTCAGATGGGCCGCGATGACCTGCTCGATCCACACAAAGGCTGCCGCCGACGCCGTGCCCTTTTCACTGCTGGCGACAGGTACAGGAATGAAGCGCGGCAAGGCGGGGGGCACCTTGACGCGCGCGAAGCGCTCGCCATGCACGGGATCGGTCACCACCACCGCCAGGTTCAGGCTGCGGTTCGAGATATGCGGAAACGGGTGGCCCGAATCGACAGCCAGGGGCGTCAGCACGGGGAAGATCTCGCTCTCGAAGTATGCAGTCAGCGCGGCCCGCTGCTCCTCGTTCAACTGCTCGTAGTCCAGGATGTGGAT
Organism: Chloroflexota bacterium; assembly: GCA_030853145.1. Lineage (GTDB taxonomy): Bacteria > Chloroflexota > Ktedonobacteria > Ktedonobacterales > Ktedonobacteraceae > JALYTT01. The sequence continues at coordinate 4,208 of JALYVR010000092.1, forward strand.
GTGGTTCTCCGCGAGCAGCGGCAGCAGTTCGCTGGCCCAGTAGCGCCGCACGTCCTGCACAACCGGAGCCAGCAACTTGCGGATCGCCGCGAGCTGCTGCTCCGCCGTGCGTCCGTCCGCGCTCACCGTGGTCACGTGCGCCGCGACCTTGTCTTTCAGCCCGGCCACGCGAATCATCATGAATTCGTCGAGATTGGTGTCGAAGATCGAGAGAAACTTCACGCGCTCCAGTAAAGGATTGCGGCTATCAGGCGCCTCCTCGAAGACGCGATTGTTAAACTCAATCCAGCTCAGTTCTCGATTGATATAGAGGTCAGACGGCCCCAATTCCGAGGGCGGCGGCGGCGATGATGGATTATGGTGCATATCTCGTTTACCTGTACTACTGAATGTGGGGGTATGCTACTTTTCCTCCCATCATACCACACTTTGTTCGCGTAGGAGCGATGGCTTGCTTTGTTCGCGTAGGGGCGATGGCTTGCCTCGCCCGCGTGGTCGCCTACGCGAACAAAAAAGGCTCCATGCCTGTGGTGCCTTTTTTAAAGCATAGCCCGAACAGCGTACTTTGGCGAATTTATCTTGACACTGGCCGCAATGCTGATGTATCATCACTCGGTGAGGGCATTTTATTCCCCTTTTGCGAGAGCAAACTCGGTTCCGGGGAAGCGCGGGCGGTTGCTGAAATTGGTAGACAGGACGGACTTAGGATCCGTTGGTGATGAACCGTGAGAGTTCGAGTCTCTCACCGCCCACCATCCACCTGAGGGAAGATAGGACAGGCGCATGAAGAACGGACAATGACTACCGGGGTGGTTTATAGAGGATAGCGGGCTTTGCCTCTCAGCACTTTCCATGTGATCAATCGCTGTGTCGTATGCTGAGTATGGAGCATGCGGTTCTGTGCGTCAAAGGGGCAAGCCATGGGAATGCCAGTAGGACTGGATACACGAAGATGCACTGCTTGGAGGAAATGTGAAGGTCTCTGTTGAAAAGTTGCCAACCAGCGAGGCAGTCCTGGATGTTGATTTGACCTGGGACGAACTGGAAAAAGCCTCAGACAAAGCGTACCACAAGCTGGTACAAACAGTTGATATACACGGGTTTCGCCGGGGCCGGGCCCCACGCTCGTTAGTAGAGCGTAAAGTAGGGAAAGAGCATATTTACCAGGAGGGCCTCGACGAGTTAATGACCGAGGCCTACCGTAACGCGATCAAAGAACACGAGCTTACTCCTGTCGCTCCGCCTCAGGTAGAGGCCCCCGAATTCGAGCTGGGCCAGCCCTATCATTTTACCGTGACGGTGCCGATCCTGACTCCTGTGGAACTTGGCGATTACCACACGCTGCACTTTGAGCGTGAGGAGGTCGCGGTAACCTCCGAGGAGGTCGAGAAGGAATTGGAGACCCTGCGCGAGCAGCGCGCCACCTGGCAGGTCGTCGAGCGCCCCGCGGCCATTGGCGATCGCGTGACCGTTGACCTTAAGCTGGTGGTGGATGACGCGACGATCTCAGATTTGAAGGACAATCCCTTTGAGCTGACCGATGAGCGCCACGGCCTGTTTACCGGCATGGATGAGCAGGTGAACGGCATGCAGGCGAGCGAGAGCAAGTCCTTTACCACTACCATTCCGGCGGATTATACCAACGAGAAGCTGGCGAGCAAAGAGGCCAATTACGATATCACCATGCATAAAATCGAGACGAAAGAGCTGCCCGAACTCGATGACGCCTTTGCCAGCACGATCAGCGACGACCAGTACCCCACGCTTGAGGATGTGCGCAAAGCCATCAGCGACAGCATTCTGGAGACCAAGAAACGCCGCGCCCTTGAGGAGTTACGCGATAAGGTGGTGGACGCCGTGATCGCCCAGTCTACGGTGACGCTGCATCCCACGCTCGTGAAGGAAGAGGCCGAAGAGATGCTCCACCAGATCTCGCATCTGCTGGAGCAGCAGCATATGTCCGTAGACCAGTACCTGATGATGATGCGCAAGACACGCGAGGAATATCTACAAGAGGTGGAGCCTGAGGCTGAGAAGCGCGTGAAGCGCCAACTGGTGCTGGACGCGGTAGCGACACAGGAAAAGATCCAGGTTAGCGCCGAAGATCTGGAGGCACTGTTCCAGGCCTACGCGCAGGCAGGGCAAAACCTGCAACGGACAGAGGCCCAGGCGCGAACGCTACTCATCACCTACAGGCGTGAGAAGGCCACCTCGCTGCTGGTGGAACTGGCGGCCGGCCCGGACCCTGACGCCGAGGAGGTCCATGAAGAGGAAGAAGAGCAGAGCGTGACGAGCGCCGAGGCCGCTGCCCTCACAGGCGCAACGGAGACGACGGTCGAGGACGAAGTCGCGGCTCATGACATTAGTGAGGAGGACTCTGCTACAATAGTAACAGAGGAGTCTCCTGCCGACATAGGGTAAATGTGACTGGCAGGCAAAGCTCGTCGTCGTACTTGAGGGAAAGGTAACAGACGTGGCAAACTCAAAGAATATACGTACAACTTACCGCTGCTCATTCTGCGGCAAGAGTCAGGACCAGGTACAGAGGCTGATTGCTGGCCCTGGCGGTGTCTATATCTGCGACGAGTGCATCGATCTCTGTAGGGAGATTATAGATGAGGAACAGGCCACGGTAGCGAGGCCGCGTCTGCAAACTGGCAAGATTCCGACGCCCAAGAAGATCTATGAGCAGCTGAGCCAGTACGTGATCGGACAGGAGCGTGCTAAGAAGACCCTGGCTGTAGCTGTCTACAATCACTACAAGCGCATCGGTGTCGGCATGCAGATCGACGACGTGGAACTCGGCAAGAGCAATATCCTGCTGATCGGCCCCACCGGGTGCGGCAAGACACTGCTGGCGCAGACGCTGGCCAAAGTCCTGGATGTGCCTTTCTGTATCGCCGATGCCACAGCTCTTACCGAGGCCGGCTACGTGGGCGAAGATGTCGAGAACATCCTGCTGCGCCTGATCCAGACCGCCGATTTCGATGTGGCGCGCGCTGAGCGCGGCATTGTGTATATCGACGAGATCGACAAGATCGCACGCAAGTCAGATAACCCCTCGATCACGCGCGATGTCTCCGGCGAAGGCGTGCAGCAGGCGCTGCTCAAGATCGTCGAGGGCACAGTGGCGAACGTGCCGCCCCAGGGCGGGCGCAAGCATCCCCACCAGGACTTCATCCAGATCAATACATCAAATATTTTGTTCATCTGCGGCGGCGCCTTTGAAGGCCTCGATAAGATGGTCGAGCAGCGCCTGGGCAGCAAGAAATCCATCGGCTTCAGGTCCGACAAGCCCGGCGAGGATAAGGAAAAGGTCGCGGATACGCCCATCTTGACGCAGCTTATCCCCGATGACCTGCTCAAGTACGGGCTGATTCCAGAGTTTGTCGGCCGTCTGCCGGTCGTCGTCTCGCTGGATAGCCTGGATAAAGAGGCCCTGATCCGCATCCTCACCGAGCCGAAAAACGCCATTATCAAGCAGTATCAGAAGTTTATGCAGCTCGACCGCGTTGAGCTGGTCTTCACTCCTGAAGCCCTGGAGGCCGCGGCCGAAAGCGCCATGAAGCAGCGCACCGGCGCACGTGGCCTGCGCAGCATCATCGAGGATATCCTGCTTGATGTGCAGTATGAGATTCCTTCGCGCACCGATGTGAAGCGGATCATCGTGAATGGCGACGTGATTACCCAGCACCATAAACCTCTGCTTGTCACGCGCAGCGAGCGGACAAGCGCCTATTCTGAAGATGAGTCTGCGTAACGCAGACTCATCTGTTTGCTATGCCGTAACTCAGCCATCGCAGTAAAACAGACAGGCGGGAACCAATGGACGAACAAGAACGCCAGGAGACACAGCAGGAGACGCGAGATGTGTATCCGCTTGTGGCGTTAAAGAGTATGGTTGTGTTTCCGCGCACCCGTATGACCCTGGCGATTGCGCGCGAGAAGTCCGTGCGCGCTGTCGAAGAAGCTATGATGCGACCTGATCGTTACCTCATCACCGCTTCGCAGCGCGACCCGGATATAGATGATCCACAGCCGAAAGATATCTATCCAGGAGGCGCCCTGGTCGAGATCACCACCATGCATCGCCAGCAGGATGGCAGCATCCAGGTGCTGTTGAGCGGGCTGCGGCGCGTGCAGATCGACGCCTATCTCGATCTTGAACCTTTCATACGTGTGAGCGTAGAGGTGCCGCAGGAGCCGCAGACGCGCGGCCCCCAGGCCGATGCCCTGGTGCGCCATGCCACCAACCTTTTTGAACACTACGCGCAGCTCAACCGGCGTTTCACGGTGGAGGACATCAACTCGATTGTGGCCCTCAAGACGCCCGCACGCCTCTCAGATATGCTGGCAGCCCATCTTGTCACCGACGTGACGCAGCAGCAGGACCTCCTGGAGACGCTGGACCCTTTAGAGCGCCTGGAGAAGATCTGCGTGATTATGGGCAATGAGATAGAGATCCTCGAACTGGAATCGACTATTCGCAGCCGCGTGCGCTCGCAGGTGGACCACACCCAGAAAGAGTTTTACCTGCGCGAGCAATTGCGCGCCATCCAGGAGGAGCTGGGCCTCGAAACCTCTTCAGAGATGGATGAACTGCGCGCCAGCCTGAGCGAGAAGAACCTACCGCCGGAGATCGCCACCAAAGTACGCAAAGAGATTGATCGCCTGGAGCGCATACCGCCGCAGTCCGCCGAGATCGCCGTCCTGCGTTCGTATATCGATTGGATGCTGGCCCTGCCCTGGCACGAGCGCACAGACGATAGCTTTGACCTTGATGTGGCGCGGCGCGTCCTGAACGAAGATCACTATGGGTTGGAAGGCATCAAGGAGCGCATCATCGAATTCCTGGCCGTGCGCGAGCTGCGCCAACAACTTGCCCATCGCGGCGGACAGCCGAAAAGCGAGAGCCAGGGGCAGATCCTATGCTTTATTGGCCCGCCAGGCGTCGGCAAAACCTCGCTGGGCCAATCGATAGCACGCGCGCTCGGCCGTAAGTTCGTGCGCATCGCCCTCGGCGGCGTGCATGATGAGGCGGAGATTCGCGGCCACCGTCGCACCTACGTGGGGGCGCTCCCCGGCCGCATTATCCAGTCGATGAAGACCGCCGGCGTGTGCAACCCGGTGTTCCTGCTCGACGAGATCGATAAGCTCTCCTCCGAGTACCGGGGCGACCCGGCCGCGGCCCTGCTGGAGGTGCTCGATCCCGCACAGAACAATACCTTTATCGATCACTACCTGGAAGTACCCTACGATCTCTCGGAGGTCTTCTTCATCTGCACCGGCAACGTGAAGTACCAGATCCCGCGCGCGCTGGCGGACCGCATGGATATCATCGACCTGCCCGGCTATATGCTGGAGGAGAAGGTCAACATCGGCCTGCGCCACCTGCTGTCGAAGGTGCTTACGGAGCATGGCTTGACGCCGGAGCAACTAAAGATCCCGCAGACCGTGATGCAGCATATTGTGACCGGCTATACGCGCGAGGCGGGGGTGCGCAACCTGGAACGCCAGTTGGCTGCCATCTGCCGCAAGGCGGCGCGCCGCATCATCGAGAAGCCCAACACGCACCTGCGCGTGACCGTGCCGAACCTGGAAAGTTACCTGGGCATGCCGCGCTACACCAACACTCCGCTCAGCCTGAAAACGCAGATCGGCGGCGCCATGGGTCTGGCCGTGACCGAAAACGGGGGTATCCTCCTGCCGGTGGAGGTGGTGACGATGGTCGGCAAGGGCGACCTCTTGATCACAGGGCAACTGGGCGATGTCATGCGCGAATCGGCGGTGGCTGCGCTCTCCTACATCCGCTCGCGGGCCAACGATTTCGCCATCGATCCGAATTTCCAGGATGTGACCGACCTGCATATCCACCTGCCGGAGAATGCCATTCCCAAAGATGGCCCCTCGGCCGGGATCACCATTGCGCTCTCCCTGATCTCGGCGCTGACACAACGGCCCGTGCGCGGCGATATCGCCATGACAGGCGAGATTACGCTGCGCGGTCGCGTGCTGCCGGTTGGGGGCGTCAAAGAGAAGGTGTTGGCCGCGCACCAGGCGAATATCCGCCACGTGCTGGTGCCGGCTGAGAACAAGAAAGACCTGGCCGATATCCCGGCCAAGATCCGGCAGCAGATGCGTCTCACACTTATCGAGAATATGGACCAGGTCATTGAGGCCGCGCTGCTCACTGCCTCTCCGGCGGAGGAGAGGCAGGGGTCGGGGACGCAAACGCTTCCCGAACCCCGCCCGCTGCACCTGGATGAGCGCATCCCGCCGGCGCGCAAGCAGAGCCGCCAGCACGCGGGCGTGACCGCCGATGAGAACGCTGATGAGGAACGCGGCAGCGAAAAACCCGCTCCTCTCATTATGCCACCGAACGATTCTCTCTCGCCGGATGTCCACCTGGGTGTGCGCGCTCGCGATCAGGAAGATCTTTAAAAACTTACACTGTAGAATCGATCCCTTCGTTCGTTCTACTTAATATAGGGGTTGTGGTTTGCTATTCAATATACCAGGGAGAATGAAAGTTTCTCACAAAGAGACTTCTCTTCCGCTGGCTGCGCTATCGATGATGTTTCCGCGCATTGGTAAACGGTCAGGGGTGAAAGCAATCGAACCTCCTGCCAGATCTGGTCTTATATCGATGAAAAGAGGAGTACATTCATGAGTTGGAATCCCCCTCCGGGACAAGATCCTAATCAGCCGAATCCAAATCAGTATGGTGGCTATACCCCGCAACCGAATCCGACCGACCCCTATAGCGGCGGTCAGCAGCCAGGCGCGGGCTATGGTCAACAGCAATCAGGCTATCAACAGCCGGGTGCGGGCTATGGTCAACAGCAGGCCGGCTATCAGCAACCAGGCGCGGGCTACCAGCAGCCATATGGGACACCAGGAATGGGAGCAAGCACCGGCGCAAACGGTCCAACCTCGATGGGTATGGATGCTAATGTGGCGGCAGGCTTAAGCTACGTGTTTAGCTGGGTCTCCGGCCTGATCATTTTCCTGATGGAGAAGCAGAATCGCTTCGTACGCTTCAACGCTATGCAGTCTATTCTCTTCTTCGGGGCCATAACTGTGCTGGAGGTCGGTGTTAACATTATCGATCAGTTCAGCAGCATCATATCGGTTGTTGGCTGCTTTGGCGTTTGGGGCCTGAGCTTGATCGCATTCATCGGCTGGATCGTACTGATGATTAACGCCTTCCAGGGCAAGTACTTCAAGCTGCCCATCATCGGCGACTACGCCGAGCGCTACGCCAACCAGGGCACCGGTACCAGGATATAACCTGCAAGCTCATGGTGTTGTGGTTCTAGAGGGGTAGGGGTGTGTTTTACAAGCCCATGTTGTAACACGGGCTTATAAAACACATCCCTACCCCGCACGCCTCTTTCGTCTAATCACGCTTCACACTCCCGCCCCCTTTTCATGACCCCGCGAAAAACCTACTCTTGCGAATAGCGGCGCCCGTACATGAAATCCAGAGCGGCACGAGTGGTTAAGGCATATCTCAAGCGTTACAGGTACAACC
>JALYVR010000093.1 GCA_030853145.1 Chloroflexota bacterium
ACATATGTCTCAGGGAACACGGGCGAGGCAAGCCATCGCCCCTACGCGGTCCAGAAATAGGCGTAGGTCGTATAATGGAAAGGCTCGTCTTCCATTAGCGAGAGACAAGCAACCTGTATTGCCGTGATTGATTTTGTCTGCGACAGGGGAGTAGGATTATGCATAAAGTTCGTTGGGGTGTTCTGAGTACGGCGGCGATCGGCACCGGGAAGGTGATTCCGGCTATGCAGCGGGGGACGTACTGTCAGGTTGACGCGCTAGCCTCGCGTGATCTGGAGAAGGCGCGGGCGGCTGCCGGGCGATTGGGCATTCCGAAGGCCTATGACTCGTACGAGGAGCTGCTGGCCGACCCGCAGATCGATGCGATCTATAACCCCTTGCCCAATAATTTGCATGTACCCTGGTCGCTCAAGGCGCTGCAAGCTGGCAAGCATGTGCTGTGCGAGAAACCCATCGCCTTGAGCGCCGCCGAGGGGCAGGAATTAGTGGATGCCGCCAGTCAATACCCCCAGTTGAAGGTGATGGAGGCGTTCATGTACCGGCACCATCCACAATGGCAGCTCGCCAGGCGACTGGTGGCCGAAGGAAGAATCGGCGCCTTACGCACAATCCACTCGTTCTTCTCGTACTATCTTGACGACCCCGACAACATTCGCAGCATGGCTGGCATGGGCGGTGGGGGCCTGCTGGATATCGGCTGCTATACGATCTCCGTGGCGCGGTTTATCTTTGCCGCCGAACCCAGGCGCGTCTGTGGCATTGTGGAGTATGACCCGCGCCTGCATGTTGACCGCCTGGCCTCCGCTATCCTGGACTTCGGTGCCGGGACCGCCACGTTTACCTGCTCAACACAGCTTACTTCGTATCAACGCGTCACCATCTTTGGCACCCGCGGCCGCATTGAGATCGAGATCCCCTTCAATGCTCCGCCCAACGTGCCTTGCAAAATCTGGCTGCAACAGGATGACGAGACCGAGGAGATTGAACTGCCTATCTGCGACCAGTATACAATTCAGGGCGATCTCTTCGCGCGCGCGGTCCTCGATAACACGCCTGTGCCGACACCGCTTGAGGATGCCGTTGCTAACATGAAAGTGATCGAGGCCATTGTGCAGAGCGCGCAGAGCGGGACATGGGTGTGAGGGCCTCAAGCAAATGAGATAGCTGGTTCGTGTCCAACAACTACCACTAAGATATGATCCAAAAGAGTATAGCGGGCGTATCAGTAGGTAGAAGTGATTGATGATCGCTTGCTTATATATTGAATAAAGCAAGCTATGCAGCAGGCCAACCAGTTTATACAGGTATATACCTCTAGAACCCTTCACTTCATAGAAAGCTTGTTTTACCTTGGAGGAGTGTGACTCCATGATCAGTATTATGGACGGAGCACTCATACGTGGGCAGAGGTTAGGTAGAGAAAGGAACATTTTTCTTATGAAGACATATGATGAGAAGGCGCAAAACCCCGTTGTGGTAGGGATAATGGAGTCGTTATCCGTGCGTAAGTCGCGCCGGTCGCTTATGAAGGGTGCGGCTATGGGGGCGGCGGGACTCGCTACAATCGGCATTGGTACGCTGGTATTGCCCAAAGGTGCGGTCCATGCAAGCGGGGGTGGGGGCGAGAAATCAGAAACGTCGATCAAGGAGATCTTTAGCATTGCCGCGACGGCCGAGCGCCTGGCGGTGACCACCTACACCCATGGTATTGCCAACGCCCACAAATTAGGGATTAGCGGCGACCACCTGACCTATCTGAAAGCGGCCCTCGTCGAGGAGCAGATTCACGAACTTTTCTTTGAGGCCAATGGCGGGGTAGCGCTCACCAGCACTTTTAGCTATCCCCATGGTCCCCAGACATTCGAAAGCCTACAACTATTCATCGAGACTCAGCAGCAGCTTGAAGGCGTCTTCGACTCGGCGTTCCTGGCCGCCATCAAGGAGTTTGCATACATGGGTCAGCCCATTCTGGCTCAGATCGCCGGCGAGATCGCCTGCATCGAGTCAGAGCACCGTGCGCTGGGACGGGTCATTGGTAAGCTCGATCCTGCCGACAACTGGGCCTTCGCGCCCGTGTTCGTTGAGTCGGTAAGCGATGGCCCTGGAGCCTTAGCCGCGGCCGGCTACCTCACTCCGAAAGGCCATAATAGCTTCACCTACCAGCAAGTGAGCACGGACTTTCCGGGTATCATGTTCCGCAAGCCCCATATGGTAGGTGAAGATAACGATTAGGAGGTCGCAACGTTCTGAAAAGCGTCAGCTCAGTAGCGCGTGGCTTGCCTCGCGCTACTGAGCTGACAGTCCACTTCTTAGAAGGACTTAACCTGGCGCCTATTCCGAAAATTCAGCGACCGTCCTTACCCAGGGTGACCAGGATATGACCGTGTGGCTACTGGATTGCTCCACGGCAGAGCATGCTTAGTGGCGGGCTTTGTTGCGTTTCTTGTGGTGGCGTGAGGGTGGATCGGGTTCAGCGTCGGGATCGTAGTTGGGGTCTAGGCCGTAGCGCAGGCGCATGGCCTGGCGGTGGCGGGAGCGGCGCGCGACATCACGGGGGGCGGCATTCAACTGCGTCGTGAGCTGTTCGGTGCTGCGCACGGCGCCGCCCTGGCTGGCGACGGCCTGGCGCACCTCCCCATCGTCGCTATACATCTCCACTTCGCGCCCCAGCACCCGCGCCTCGGCCGACAGGCGCGCGATCACGCTGTCAGCGGTCTCGCCGTAACGCGAATAGATGATGCGCACGCGCCGGTCATAGCAGACCTGCTCGCTGGCGGCGTCGCCATCGAAGACGACCACCACCTGGTGCGGCGTATGCTTGTAACGGTTCACAAGCTGCGTGACAAGCAAATCGCGCGCCACCCCTATATTCTTCGTCACCGTCGCCCGAAATGTGCTGCTGCGACGAATGACGTTGTAGCCATCCACTAAGATATCATGCCCCATCGTCTCTACCCCCGTCAGGGCGCAGGCCAGCAGCGCCCCTACACGAAATGTCTTTCGATCCGCGTAGGGGCGACGGCTTGCCTCGCCCGCGCGCAGGGGGCGCAGGCCAGCGGCGCCCCCTACACAACCGGCAGAGCGCAGGCCAGCGGCGCCCCTACACGAAATGCCTTTGTCTTATTATACAGCAGGGCGTAAAGGATCAATTGCCATGAATGGGATGAGGACGACTACGGCAAATTCGCAAGATGCGAGAAGTTTTTCTGATGCCGAGCGGGTATACTACTCACAGTAATTGGCAATCAACAACAAGGAGAGAATATGTTCACGAAAATCGGCACCGTCACTGTGGGCGTCAGCGACCAGAATAAGGCCCTCGACTTCTATGTCAACAAGCTGGGCTTTGAGAAGATCCAGGACCAGCCCATGAGCGAAACCGAGCGCTGGCTCGAAGTCGCGCCTCCTGGAGCACAGACCCATATCATACTTGGTCTACGCGGCCAGAGTGGCGGCGACAAGACTGGCTTCACCGGCTTCGTCCTGCATACCGACAATATAGAAGCCACCTGCGAGACGCTCAAGGCTCGTGGAGTCACGATCTCCAAAGAACTGAACACGGAACCCTGGGGCAAATGGGCGCAGTTCACCGACCTCGACAGCAACGAATTCGGTGTCTGGGCCCCTGCCTCGTAAATTCCCCCCTCCCAAAAAGCCAACCCCCATTTTGCATAGAGGGGTTGACTTTTTGGGAGCCTTTTCCCATAAAATGCTTAATCCTCCCCACCCTGTCCCGCTGCTTCGTTGGGAAGCGCCTGACCACAGTTGAAGCAGTGGCGGAAGTAGGCGGGGCTTTGAGCGCCACAGTATACGCACGTCAGGCCTTGTTCATGTTCGGCAAGCAAGGCGCCTGCCTCCGGTGGGATGGAAGGAACGGCCGGGGCCTCTTCTGATTGGCGCTGGTCCAGCACCCGCAGGGTCTCCGCGCGTACCTGTTCCAGTTGCACGCCGAGTTTGCGCAGGACATCGGCAGCGATGCCGTCGCCTTCGCGGATGAGACCCAGGAGGAGGTGCTCTGTCCCAACAAAGCGATGATTGAGGCTATGCATTTCAGCAGTAGCCAGTGCCAGCACCTTCTTCGCGCGTGGGGTGATTCCCACCTCATCGCTAAGTACAATCCGATCGCCACGCCCGATAATTGCCACAACAGCACCACGTACCTGCTCCAGATCGACGTGCAGGTTGCGGAGCACCTTCGCCGCCACGCCCTCCCCCTCACGTACCAGCCCCAGCAGCACATGTTCGGTACCGATGTAGTTATGCTGGAAGCTCAACGCCTCTTCTCGCGCCAGGGCCAGCACGGTAAGCGCCCGCTTCGTGAACCCGTCGAGAGCCGGGTCTGTAAGCTTCCCTGAAGTGCTCTGTCTTCCCTGGATAGTGTTGCGTATGCCCTGCGCGAACTGCTCAAGCGGAGAGGGCGCGGAAGCACCTGGCGCCCCTCGTGTGCGAGCAGAGATACGTTGCCGCTGGAGATAGTCCTGAAGATCAGATGGCGCGAAGCGATAGTCGGCCCCCACACGATAGGCCGACAGCTCACCCTTGTTAACCAGCCGCCGGATCGTCACTGGATCAACATGCAGAACCTCCGCTACCTCCTCCGATGTCATGAGATGTTCCATGGTAACCTGCCCTTTCGTGATATGAATATCTATGAGCAACTATACAATCTAACAGTTCTATGAATTACTATATATTACTTTGCGTAAAAATGCAAGAGGAGCGAGTGGTGGAAATGGGAGAGCCATAAGGCTCAAAAAAACTACGTCGGCAATCTTAGCAGAAGAAGCTTGTTTTCAAGACTTGCGAGATATGCACCTGGATCACGACGAAAGCGAAACTGAGCACGCCGTGCTTGGTGCCGCACGTCTAGTTCGTCTCGCAAGGTGTACCATCGCTCGATGTCTTTTGGTTGGAGATCTGCTCCACAAACATGATGGAGACGGGCGGCAACGCCTGCTACCACGCGGACTGCACCTCGAACGACGACGCCCGGCGAAGCCGTCTTTCTTCCCGTTGCACGTCGCTCGTGATAGCGAGCTGAACCGAAATACTGTTCCAGGTCGTTGTTGGTGCGAGGAAGATCAGCCACATCGTAGCAATGAAAGAGGCCAGGCCAATAACTGGCCGTGACCTTGCGAAAGGTGGTGAGCATTGTGGTCAGCCTTTCAGAGGTTTCTGGAGCGTGCTCTATCTCTGTTAAGAGAGCCTCGTAGTTCTGGCGAACCTGGGAAACGTTTTGTTCTTTCTCATTGCTGAGCACGTGTGCGGCTTGATGCACCCACCTGTAGCCCATTTCGACGTCTACCCAGAGCGCATCAGTTTCCGTTAATCCTTTCGTCAAGAAAGAGTGCATGCGTTCTAACTCGCGTGGCAAGCCCCCTTTTCAGCAAGCCGTGCGAGTGATGCCGCAATCTGAGAGACGCGCTCATGGTGTTTCAGCCCCGAGGCACTCAACGGTGGTCGCCCATCATCGGTGAGCGCACTCCTGACCGCCAGGCAGTATCCCCGGGCTGCCTCCGCTTCCTCGTCGGTTCGTCCTTCCAGTGCTCGTTCAATGGGCCGCACGCCCCGCACATATTTCTTCAGTTCTTTCTTTGCATGTCGATCCGCGTCGGCGATGGGCTTGGCCGCTTCACGCAAGTAATGGAAATGACATAACTGATGAGGAACATCAGGCAAAGCCGAGCGAACCGCATTGCGGATGGAATGTTGTCCATCGGTAATCACCCCAGTCATGGGGATTTTCAACTGCTGGCAGATGTCCGCTGCCTTCTGCAGCAATGGAACCAGGTCGTTCTCCGTGGCACCTAAAAGACTGCGTGCCACCAGCACTTCTCCTGAACAACAATCACGCAGGATCCACAACACCTCGTGTCCCACATCCGGCTGTAACCCATCCAGAGCGAGAATGACGTGTCCTTGGGCGGCAAGGCGCTCACCTAAACGAGCCTGGTCACGCAAGTGAAGGGTCACTAATTCTTCGTAGCGAGCGAGGAGATTGGTGACGGTGCGTTCCGCAATGACCACTCCTCGTTGGCATAGTTCCTGATGGATTTCTGGCACGCTGTGATGCCTTTCATAGCGCAGCGTTCCAATCAGTGCGATGATGTCAAGCCCAAATTCTCCATGCGGTAACGCCCAACCACCTTCTTCTTCAGGATGGTATGGTTGACGGTAGCGCTCACAGGCACGATGGTGACAACGGCGAACCGTGAGGATGAGTTGACACAACCCACCCAGCGTCGTAATTGTTCGCACTGAGCGGTAGGCTGTCCACAGCGTTCCTCCACAGGACTCACAGGTTTCACGGAGAGGTACGAGTTCCTGTTGCCTTTTTGCCGCAGGGCGGCATCGTTTTCTTGCCATAGACTGCCTCCATGTGTCACGTCACACACATTGACGCTTGCCTCGCTTCTTTTTTCTATTTAACGGGTTCAGGCCAGTATTCGGGAAACAAAACAAACCAGGGCGAACCCATCATGCGTGAAGACCAATTTTGTTCCTTTGTGAACAGGGGTAAGTTGCCAGGTGACGCTGGTCCCTGTCCATTGTGGAGGGCCATACCTGGTAATCCAGTGGACTTTCTTGCCCTGGTCCAGTTCGGCCACCTCAAACCGCAGAACAAAATCTCCCCACTCTCCAAAGCGAAACTCGGCCAGAGAACCCACCTCTGGTCTGGCATTCAGATCGTTGGTCCACCAGTGGCCTATTTCGTCAGACTGCGTCAGAGCCGCCCAGACGCGCTGCGGGGCTGTTTCAATGGTCAATTCTTTGACAATGGCTGCCATCGTCGTTCCTTTCCTTGAATGTCGCTATGCCAAAATACTTAACCTGCAGGTTAAATATATAAAGGAAAGAGAGTTGTGTCAAGGGGATGCTTCACCCTCAGACTTTTCCTCTCTGCCTTGTAAATTTTGACATTAAGCTGTTGATTTTTGGGTAATTCTCCTGGTGAGAACTCGCGTCTGCGATTCCCTCGGTGTCTTCCTGCTTGAACTCCTATCCGAACAATTGAGAGTAAAAGCTGCCCAAGACTTGCCGTCCTTACCCATCACGTCAAACCAGAGAGTTGGGTTAGCCACTAAACGCGGCCGCGCAGGAACGGCGCAGCCCACGCCTCAGCCGCATCGCTGATGCTCTTCTGCACGATGGGGTCGAGAGAGAGCGGGGAACTGCCCTCTCTCTTTTCTTTGCCCGACACGAAGTACATGCCGGACACATGCACGAGCGTCGGGTCGGCCGCGAGCCGCACGTACTGCTCTGAGCCGCGCTCCGTCCCGACGGCGACGAAGAAGGGCATCACGTGGTTCATCATCACGCGCATCGGCGCAGGGGCTTCGAAATGCTCACCTATCTCGCCCTTCACCATGCCAGGATCGAGCACGTTCGCGGTGACGCCCCGGCCTGCCCAGCGGCGCGCGAGGCCGTATATCCAGGTGGTCACCGCAAGCTTTGCGATCTGGTAGCTAAGCATCTGGTAGTTGCCCATCTGATACCTGCTCGTCGGCGGCTTGCCAGGTTGCATGATAGCGTCGATGTCGACCGTCTTCAGCAGCTTATGCGCGGCCGACCCGACGGCGATCACCCGCGCTGGCGCGCTGGCGAGGAGGCGCTCCTCGAGGAGGCGCGTGAGAAGGAACGCGCCGAGAAAATTCTGCGCGAAGCCGCGGTCGACGCCCTCACGCGTGCGCACGGCGGACGGCGGCATGCCGCCCGCGCTGTGGATCAGCACGTCGATGGACCCGCCCCGTGCCAGCACCACCTCGGCGAGCGCGCATACGTCCTCGGCGTCGCCCATGTCCGCGCGCAGGAATTCCGCCGAACCACCAATACCATGAATCGCATCGACTGCGGCAGCGCCCCGTGCAGCGTTGTGCCCGACGACGAGGATCTCCGCCCCACGTCGCGCGAGCTCGCTCGCAGCTTCGTGCCCCATCCCGCGCGACGCCCCCGTGAACAGCACTGTCTTTCCCTTCATGCTCGTGTCCGAAGCTCCATCCTGGGTTCGAATGTGTGTAATAGCCTTGGTCTCCTTGGTGCGCATGCGCCCCTCCTTATAGTTGAAACTGCAATGGCCGACTCGGTACTGACTGATTGCCAGATGGCGAGATGCGACTTAAAATCAGAACAGCGACTCCAGTTAGATAATACAGAACGTGCCTTTACTTGACAGAAGGAGAGAGGGATCCCGAGATTGCCTTTCCCTGTCTCGGAGTCGAGGCTTCGGGCTATTCAGGAAGTATTCCCCCAGTTCAACGTGTTCGTTCATAGACACCATGCCCTTTTCCTCTTATACTTAACCCATAAGTTAAGTATAAGAGGAAAAGGGCATGGTGTCAAGGGGAATCTCGCGCTCGATCTTTCAGCTCTGCCTGTTGTCTTCGCTTTGGAGCCGGAGTCTCTTGCAGCGCGTCAAAAGTCGAGATGAGGGGAAGAGAGCACCTCTGCTAGTGTGTCGAACATCGAGGGCCAGCCACCCGCAGCTATCGCGCGTCGCTCGGGATCGCTCAGCCTTTCGTGCGTCAGCACGACTTCCGTCATCGCGCTCCGGTCGAGGAAGTCCAGGGTGACAGTGGTTTCACAGTCTTCTGCTGCTCCACCAGACCAGGTAAAGACCAGTTTTTCGGGCGGAACCATCTGCAGGTAGGTGCCGACGATGGAACTGCTGTTCTCCAAATCGAAACAGAAGGATCCGCCTACCCGCGCGTCGAGCGAGCGCACAGTCATGTTCATGCCCCTGGGTCTCAACCAGGACTCCAACGCGGCAGGCGTAATCCAGGCGCGAAACACGCGCTCTCGTGAGGCAGTAAACGTCCGTCGCAGGACAAGGGTGGTGTCGTTATGAGATGCCGAAGGGATCATCAGGGTCTTGCTCCTCTTCTGATGTAACTTGCAGGTAGGTATCCAGGGAGTCGAATTGGGTCTCCCAGAACTGCCGGTAGTGTTCAAGCCAGGCGGCAGCCTCTTTCAGAGGACGAGCAGCGAGGCGGAATCGGTGCGTTCGTCCATCCTTGCGGTGCAGGATCAGATCAGCGTGTTCCAGAACCCGTAAATGTTTGGAGATCGCCGGAACGGAGATCGAGAAGGGTCGCGCCAGTTCCGTTCCAGAAGCCTCTCCGTGCGCCAGGCGTGCTAAGATGGCCCGTCGCGTGGGGTCAGCGAGTGCCAAAAAGACGGTGGTGAGTTGTTCTGCTGAATCGTTAACCATAACGTTAATTATACCAAGATTTGTGAATCGTTGTCAAAACAACAGACTGACAGACTACGTACTTTGCTTCTGATAAGATTGCCGTTCTTGAAAAAAAGGGAACATTCGTGCCTGACTGATCATTTTTGGTCATGATGGTCAGCAATAGTAGACACTCAAGCAAGCGCCAGTATATTATGAGTGTCCAGCAAGGTCAAGAGTCGCGGCGGGTAACTAATCCCTCATGCCAGGCGAAAATAGCTGCCTGGGTACGATCCAGCATATGGAGTTTGCTGAGAATGTTGCTGACGTGCCCCTTGACCGTTTTCTCGCTGATGATAAGCTGCTGGGCAATCTCTGCATTCGAGTGACCATTGGCAATGAGGCGCAATACTTCTAATTCACGCTCAGTCAGTTCGGTAAAGAGATTGGGCGTGTCTCGCCTGGTTCCACGAAGCTCTTGTACGACCCGCGCGGCAACTCGCGGATGCAGCACTGATTCGCCACGGGCTGCCTTGCGTATGGTGTCGGCTAATTCGTCGGGGCCGATGTCCTTTAAAACATAAGAGAGCGCGCCGGCACGAAGGGCGGGAAAAATATATTCGTCTTCATGGTAAGATGTCAATATAACGATCTGCGAATGGGGGCTGACCTGTTTGACCTGGCGCGTGGCCTCCACTCCGCCGATACCAGGCATGACCAGATCCATGAGGACCACATCCGGTGCGAGTTCCGCTGCCATGCGCACGGCCTTCTCGCCGGAGTCGGCTTCGCCTACCACTACCAGGTCCGGCTCTAGCGCTAAAAAATCCTCTATGCCATGCCGCACAAGCGTATGGTCGTCAGTGATCAGAATAGAAATCTTGTCCATGAACGCTGCTCCTTATTGCTGGACGGAATGGGTACTATCCGGCCTTGAGCCTTCTTGCATAGACTCTTTGGCCGGTGCTGCCATAGGCTCGCGCGTCTCTACGCCCAGGCATGGGCAATGCGCCACGATGTACGTGCCTTTTCCCCGCACACTCTCGATGTGAGCGTCTCCTCCCAGTGCCCTCATACGTTCCTGCATGGAGAGCAGGCCAATGCCCAGGCGAGTCTGCTGCGTCATATCAAAGCCCTGACCATTATCGAGTACGGAGAACGTGACCATATTGTCAGAGGTCTCCACGACGATCTGGACAAGGGTAGCCTGGCTATGGCGCGCTATATTGGATAAAGCTTCTTGCGCCACACGGAACAGTGCCTCCTCGACGCTCAGCGATAGAGTCTGGAGATCCCTGGCGCGCAGGTTAGCCACGATCTCCGTTTGCTGTGCCCACTGGGTGGTTAATTCGCGCAAGGCCGCGACCAGCCCCTTGCCGTCCAGAGCCACCGGACGCAATTCGCGGATAAGCGTCGTTAGTTCTTGCTGGGCCTGCTGGACAAGTTTTTCCATTTTGTCCAGGCGGGCCTCAGCAGCTACACTATCCTGTTTCAGCAAGCGCTTTGTGACGCCTATTTGCATAGAGAGGGCGAAGATCTGTTGCTTGATGCTATCATGCAGGTCGCGTGCCAGGCGATTGCGCTCTTCTAACGTCGCCAGTTTTTGGCGCGTGGAGAAAAGATGCTGCAATTGGGCGGCCATCAGGTTTAGTTGACGGCTCATCTGCCCCAACTCGTCTTCTGAAGGGTCGTGAATGAGCGCAGAAAAGTCTCCCTGACTCCAGCGTCCTGTGGCGGCAGAGAGTTTTTTAAGACGGCTCGTGAGGCCACGCGCGGTAAAATAGCCAGAAACAGTGCCGGTGATGGCGGCCAGGGCCATCACAAAGGCTGTGCTGACGGCAAGCAGTTGGAAAAATTCTACAAGCAGTGGCCAGCGATCTGGTAGAACAATTTTCATGGCCAGAGCGCCCTCGATATGGCCCCCTTCTCCCACAATTGGCGCTATAGCGACCAGCGTGCCACCCGCATCTTGACTGGCGAGGCTGGTCTTCCCTTGCGCATCACGCAGCACTGCATGCAGATTCGCGCGACCTTGCGCGGAGAGCTGCGTCTGGAGAGGGGTGTGTGCGAGCAGCGGCCGGGTGCCGGCAGAGGCCAGAATCATCCCCTGTGTATCGAGGGCTGCAAAATAGATCGGATGGTAACGAAAGGGGTCCTGTCGGGCTTCCTGTGTACTCATGATAGCCAGCCAGGTTGTCAGCGCTTGCGTGTCTGCTGCGGTGTTGGTAAAGTAGGAGGCCGCTTGAGGCGCTTTTTGTTGCAGGTCATTGATCACAAAGGCGGGCACATTCAGGCTGACAGAGCTGAGCGCTCCACCAACTATGAGCACTTCAATGAACAGGAAGGTGATCACTGAGGTCAATGTATATGAAAACGTCAATTTACCTTGTAGTTGACGAAAAGGTCGAGCGAAGCGTTTCATAAAAAGCGCTCTTTCCGATCACTAGAGGCTAGAAACTTCTATGTAGTATAACATACAAAAGGCCAGGGTCGGCGCAAAGGCACGCCGACCCTGATCTATGGCATCTCCTATTGTGACC
>JALYVR010000695.1 GCA_030853145.1 Chloroflexota bacterium
GATGCCGGGCGTGCCAGAGGCAACTGGAGCGTGCAGGAAGTAGAGTGGGTTGCTGAAGACCGTGGCGTTCCACAGCAGCCACAGCCCGATGCCCAGGACACCCAGCAGGCCAAAGACCAGAACGTTGCTCAGTACCTGAGCATGTGGCTGGCGTTTGACGAGGCCGATCAGCGGGATCAGGGCAAAGAGCGTCAGGCACATGGTCCAGCCGCTATAGTCGGCGAGAGTCGCCAGGCAGGTAGCGGCTGCCGTCAGGATCAGGTACATCAGATTGTCGCTCTGGGCCCAGGCCAGGAAGTAGTAGCTGGCCATCAGCAGCGTGGCGATGCAGATCATATCGGCCAGCGGCGTGCTTTGAGCGTAGAGAATACTGGGATTCAGAGTGAAGAGCAGGGCGCCCACAAAGGCCGCGCGGCTATCATGGGTCAGGCGGCGTACCAGCAGGAACAGGAAGACCGTCGCCGCCACAAAGCACAGCATTGAGGGAATGCTCCCCGCCAGGCCCGTGCGCCACAGGGTATCGTTCCAGGCGAAGGGCAGCATCAGTAGATGTTGCAGGGGCAGCCCAGACCCGCCCAACCTGGTAAGATCAAAGGGTGTTGGTCCCGTGAAGACGTTGCGCGCGACCTTTAAATGCGTGAGCGCATCGCTATAGAGGAGTATCTGGTGGCGCTGGAAGTAGTACCAGCAGGCCACAACACTCGCGACGCAGGCCAGCACGAAGGTGGCGAACAGCCAGTGATCCGTCGTGTCGTCGTGGGGGACCTGGTGCAGGGCGGCGCGCTCTGATGGCAGTAGCGCGGGCTTGCGCGGCGTAATCATCTCTTCGAGCGTATCCATCACCGAAGCCACCGGCACGGCATCGAAGCGCGCGTAGCGCTGCACCGGTGTGAGGTCCGCGTGGACCAGCGCCGGCAAGTCTGCCGGGACAGGAGAGAGGTTTTCCGCCAGTTGTGCCAGGTTTTCCCATTCCTGCTCAGGAGTTATTTCAGCGATCTCCACTGGTCCAACCTTGCTAAGATGCAGGCCATGTTCCGTCTTCTCCCAGTAGTGCGGCTTCGTGATAAGCTGGTAGAGTGCCAGGCAGGCGGCTATACTCGACATCGCCCAGTAGATCGGGATCAGCAGCATCCATTTCACCAGCGAGTACTGCTTGCGCTTCATACAGCCCAGCAGGTAGATGTAGCCGTAAAAGAAGTTGCCCAGGAACAGAGTGACAGCACTGATATAGAGGATGGGCGTTGGGTATAGGAAGCTGGAGGCCCCGCCAAGCCATGGGCGGAAGACCAGCGAGACGACGAGCAAGATCCACATCAGCGGGTTGATGAGCAGCACAGCGGTTTTTCCGCCGATCACCAGTTGCAGCGAGAGAAACTCGCGCAGGCGCCAGCTCCGTAGATAGTGGAGTGGCTCGCGCATATGCACCAGGTACGTTTGCATATAGCCTTTAATCCAGCGTGAGCGTTGCCGAATCCAGTTTTTGTAGCTGGAGTTGGCCTCTTCGTAGGTTGTCGAATTGAGCACCACCGTCTCCAGGTGGAACCAGGAGAGGCGCAGGCCCAGGTCGCAGTCCTCGGTCACGTTAAAGGCATCCCAGCCACCGAGGGCGCGCAACGTCTGTGTGGGGAAGTGGTTCGAGGTGCCGCCCAGGGGGATGGCCAGTCCCGACCATTGAAGTCCGGGCAGGATCAGGTCGAACCACAGGGAGTACTCTGCCGTGAACCAGCGCGCGAGCAAGTTTTGATTCGGGTTATAAAAATTCAGCTTCGCCTGCACGCAGGCCAGGTCGGGACCGTGATTGGCAAAGGTCAGGACGGCCTTTTTGAGTTGCAGGGGATCGGGCACATCCTCCGCGTCGTAAATGACCACATACTGGCCCGTAGCCTCCATCAGACCGTAGTTGCAGGCGCGCGGCTTGGTGCGCGGCGTGCCATCGGGTACCGTCACGATCTTGAAATGCGGTGGCAGGTGCATAGAGCGAATGGCGTGACGCGTATCGGCGTCGTCCTCTTCGGTAAGGAAGAGGATCTGTAGCTTATCCTGCGGGTAGTCCAGCGCTCGCATGGCGTTGACAAACTGCGGGACGACCTGCGCCTCGCGATAGAGCGGGCAGAGAATGGTGTAGAGCGGCCAGGCGGCATCCTTCAAGGCGACGACAATATCCTCGTCGATCTGCTCTTCGGCGGGCCGGTGCGCGGCTCCCAGGGCCAGGGTGAAATCCAGGATCAGATGTAGCAGGTACCAGAAGGCGATCACGCCCACGATCACCACGAGTGTCTGCTGTGGGTGCCAGGCAAGCCCCAGCACCGCGATCAATACCCCCAGGCACAGGATCACTACCTGTTTGGTAGTGATCGTCTGGAGCGCGGAGTATTTATAGCGGAACGGCGCGAAGGTACGCACGCGCTTGCTCTCCACCTGGACAATCTGTGTGGCGCGGGCGGCGTACTCTTCGCTTTCGCGCTCGACTTCGGCGGTATCGTGCCGCACCTGGGCCGTGAGCCAGGTGCGGTAGCGCATCACATGTTTGCTTCTGCGATCCGTCAGGGTGCTGAACTGCTGGATGCTATCCTGTAACTGCTCGTGTTCAGTATCTTGTAGCTGTTCGTGTTCGGTTTTCTGTAACTGTTCGTGTTTGATACGTTGTTTCATGGCATCTCCCTTGCTGGCTGGCCCTATTGTGCGCTATACCACTGGTGCAGTACCTGGACGGCTGGCAGGCCCTTAATCGAATGGCCGGCGGCATTGTCCCAGGCCCAGAAGAAGCTGCCCGCGATCTGCGGATCTGGCGTGGCATTGCTAAGAGCTGCCTGGTAGGCCCCGGCCTGCTCGGCCGGATCGGCGGGCGCCTTTGAGGTCGCTTCCCATGTGCGATAGAGCGCGTCGGCACTGTTGCGGTAGCCGATTTCACTGATAAGCACTGGTTTTCCGACCTGCGTTGCCAGGGTGTCAAGTTTTGTTTTGATGTTGTAGCGCCAGAGCGAGACCATATCTTGCGGGGCGACACGTATAGGCGTTTCGACAAGCGGGATATACACGGAGACGCCGATCATCGTCAGGGCTGGATTCTTCAGCCAGTCCTTCATCGGTAGGT
>JALYVR010000696.1 GCA_030853145.1 Chloroflexota bacterium
GCCATCGCCCCTACGGAGATGCGTTGTGAGGCAAGCCACGCCCTACAGGCCAAAGGCGTAGGGCAACAGGTCGCTTATAAAGAAATCGCGCTCGACGCCATCGATATAGATGACGGCGGCGGGCGCGAGGTCCGCGAGCCATTGGCGGCAGGCGCCGCAGGGAGTGCGCCCATTGACCAGGGTGCCAGGGGGTGTATCTATGCAAGCGACAGCCACCTGGGTCACCGAGGTAGCGGCGTTGGAGAGCGCGGCCGCCAGGGCCGCGCGTTCGGCACACAGCGTCAGGCCATAGCTTGAAATTTCGATATTCACGCCGGTGTAGATCACGTCATTTGCCACCACCGCGGCGCCTACGCGGAAATGCGAATAGGGACAGTGCGCTTTGAGCGCTGCCTCGCGCGCCAGGGCTAGCAACTCTTCACGCGGAACCATAACCATGCCAGTGTTGTCGTTCATTGGTACATTCCTTTCAAGACATGACTAAATAGCTATCTTAATGACTATTGATAGCCCAAATTGTATCATGATGTTACTGGCATGTGTGCATCCCGTTACTAGAGTAAGGGACACATAGCAGCAAAAAGGCTCATTCCCTGTGGGGATATAGACCTGCAGCGTAATGCAGATTTTTAGGAGGAACACGCGTGAAAATCATGGTGGCGGATGATGACCGCGACATGGTCGATATGCTGAGCTATTGGCTCAAAGGGCATGGGTACGACGTTGTGCGCGCGTTTGATGGCGAGCAGGCGATCAAGCGCTGGCGGGAGACGCTGCCGGACCTCGTCATCCTGGACGTGCAGATGCCCAAGATCGATGGCTTTGAAGTATGTCGCCAGATGCGGACTGAAACCAATTCAATGGTCCTGATTCTGACCGCACATGATCGTGAAGATGACGAGGTACGTGGGCTGGAGCTGGGTGCTGACGATTATTTGCGCAAACCCTTTAGTCCAAGACAACTGCTCGCTCGTATTAAAGCTATCCTACGCCGCTCATCCAGCACCAGAGGGTCCTCTAATTCATCTGCAGTAACAGTCGGGCCGATCACCCTGGACGCTATGCGCCACGAAGTGGTCAGGGACGGCACCAAGGTGCGGCTGACGCCTACGGAGAGCCGCCTGCTCCACCTGCTGATTACGCATACAGGCCAGGTGTTGACGACCGATATGATCATCGAGCGCGTCTGGGGCTACGACGAGGCCGGCGATTCCGGGCTGGTGAAGACACATATTCGCCACCTGCGCCAGAAGGTCGAACCCGATGCGAACACCCCGCAGTATATTATGACGGTCCCCGGTGTAGGTTATACCTTCACAGCCCCGGTCACCATCGAGCAATAATTCGGTTTCATTTCATTACGGCAGGCCATCATGGCGACCGCGAGGGTCGCCTCCATATGCGGCGTATTTGTAGGGGCAAGCCGTCGCCCCTACAAATACGCCGAGCGTAAGTCATCCCTCATGACGCCATCATGGCCTCCTTCAGCCTCTTAACCAACTTGCCCGCATCTTAACCAGACCGCAACAAACTTTGCACGTCTGTCTCATCCACCATAATGTATAATCAATTCCAACAAATAGTTGTCCCAGGACTACAAAAAGCGCGAAGTAGTGTTTTCACGCGCACAGCGAGCAACAAGAATGAGCAATAAACGTCAAGGGGCGGCGGCCCAGGTTATACGCGTTGAGAAACTACCGGCAGAACCTTGCCGATGTCCGTCGCTCTCCTGTTTACACAGTGAGCGGCAGATGGCGGTAGAGTTGGAGCAAGAGGCGCCAGAAAACGCCGAGAGCGCCCAGGTAGTGCCTATGCCGGCGGAGCTAAGCGATACTCTGTGCGTTGCACTCAGCAAACTCTTGTTGCGCGCCGCTCCGCTTAGCCTGCTATTGCTGCATATTTCGCAGCTTGACCACATCCATATCGTACCCCAGGCGGAAGTCCCTCACACGCGCCAGCGCTATCACGCACCCAACGGCCTTCTTGACCAGGTGCTGGCAAATGTGCGCCGCGCCGTCAGGGTCGATGACGACATTCTGACCTATGAGAACACGGCGGCTGCGCTCATCCTGCCGGGTGTCGAACAGGATGCGGCGTGGGGGATTGCCGAGCGCGTCTACCAGAGCATCAATCTCCTGCAGGCGGAAACGGTCATCCCGCCCCTCAAGCGAGAGACGGAGATTCTGCTAGGCATTGGCTCGTACCCGGCACAGGGGACATCGGTGGAGCACCTGTTATATCATGCCGGGCTGGCTACCCACACACTGACGTTGCGTCCAGCTCTCACGTCGCAGATGTGGCACAAGCCGCCAGATTCGGTAGGTGACATAGCTGCCAACCCGGTCCTAGCCTTGTCAGCGCGGCATAAAGGAAACATCCCCTTCATGGAACTACCCACTGGGCTGCCCAGGCGCCTGAAACAACTGATCCCTCACTATCTCGCGCTGGAGCTGGGCTGCGCGCCCGTGGGGCGCAACCACCACTACCTGACAGTCGCTATGGCCGATCCCGCCAATACCCATGCCATCGACCGGATCAGCGAGACGACAGGGCTGACCATCTTCCCCGTGTCGTGTGATGCCATGGCCCTGAGCGCATTGCTGGCCAGCGGGTGGTGACTAACTCTTTATATCGAAGGTGATGAATATCATAGTAGTTACTCAAGAAACTCAACCAAACTGTAACCGTTTCTCAACAGCAAAGGGCGGCAACATTGGTTACTATAGTATGCAATGAGACAATATTTGTAGTTCTCAGTGTTAGTACGCTTGTATAGATGGACTTATCTACAATTTGAGGAGAGCACACATGGTTATGTCAGTAATGCAGGAAGAGGATGTCCTTTTAACTTTCAAAGAGGCAATGGGTTATCTACGCGTCAGCCGCTCAACGCTCTACAGGCTCATGTGGTCCGAGCAACTCACCGGCCACAAAGTGGGTAGCACATGGCGCTTCTACCGCGAGGACCTGCGCGCCTGCGTTGGTCGCGAGACCCCCACGCCGGTGGCGAAATTGCAGGCCAGAATACAAGCCAAACTCGCTATGGGCTAAAAAATACGCTCTTTTTAATCGCCAGATGGGTAGAGAGAAGC
>JALYVR010000697.1 GCA_030853145.1 Chloroflexota bacterium
TTGTCCGCGCGCTGGCTGGCGCCCTAGAGGGCAGTAATGTCTATATCGATACAGAGGAGATATCCTCGATGCATCGCCACTGTCCCGAAAACAAACCATCCGCCAGCCCAGGCCAGCCACTCACGCTCGTCGATGTCTACCGGACACACCAGCAACTCAATACAGCGCAAGGCACGATATCCGGCAGTATCAGCGAGGCAGCCGCGTTCCTGATCTTCCTCGAAGAAGGGCTTGAACGCGGCTTCGATAAGCGAGACGAGGTCGTGCAGCAACTTCACAGAATCAGACAGTTGCTACATGACCTGGCGAACCTTCTTGCAAGCTACGAGAATGCCATGGCCATATTACTAGGCGACCAGCACATGTAGCGAACCGATCCTTAGAGATCAGGCAACTGCCAATCGATCTCAGGTTTTCCCGCGGCATGCAACGCTCTGTTGATCGCAGAGAACGGCTTGCTGCCGAAGAACCCATTGCGGGCCGAGAGCGGCGAAGGGTGCGCGGACTGCACGACGCTGTGTCGGGTGGTATCGATCAGGCTGAGCTTTTTCTGGGCGTAGTTTCCCCAGAGCACGAACACCACCGGACTTTCTCTGGCATTCACGTGGCGAATGATGGTGTCCGTGAAGGTCTCCCAGCCCTTGTTCTTGTGCGAATTCGGGCTATGAGCGCGCACGGTCAGTACCGCGTTTAACATCAGCATGCCCTGGCTGGCCCAGGGAACGAGGTAGCCGTTATTAGGTACGCGGCAACCAGGGTCCGCGCGCAACTCGCTAAAGATATTCACCAGCGAGGGCGGTGGCTTGATGCCAGGGCGCACCGAAAAGCACAGCCCGTGCGCCTGGTTATTATCATGATAGGGGTCCTGCCCCAGCAGCAGCACGTTCGTTTTTTCGTAAGGGGTGACCTCCAACGCCGAAAATACCTCAGGCTGCGGTGGAAAAACCGTGTAGTGCTGGCGTTCTTCATCCACGAACTGCTCAAGCTTCTGGAAGTAGGGCTTCGTGAACTCTTCGACAAGCAACGTATGCCAGGTTCCAGCGAGTTGTTTCTGCATGCTCTCTACGTAACAGGCGGGGGGTATAGCCCCTCGCCATGCTCCTTCCGGTCATGTGGTGTGACTATCCATTCTTGATAGTGTAGCGCAAAGCGGAAGAAATAGCAGCGTCTCTTAGCATACGCTCTCCTGCTCGATAGGCACAGGAACAGTGAAGGTGTAGCCAACCCCTGGCACGGTCATAATATAGCGGGGGTGATTGTCATCGCGCTCGACTTTCTGGCGCAGGTGGCGGATATGGGCCTTCACCAGACCAGAGTCGCCGGCCTCATCAAGGCCCCAGACACGATCTACAATGACTTCGTGGGTGAGCACCTGCCCAGTATTGCTGATCAGCAGGTGCAGCAGGCGGCTCTCGGTGGGCGTTAGATGCGCTTTGACGCCATTGCTGGTAACTTCGTGGCGCATCGGGTCCAGCGTCACCAGTCCCACGGTCATCGTCGATGACGGTGAGGTCTCTGACGATGAGTCGCCCGCTACGTTCAGAGAACGGCGCGTCACGGCTTTTATGCGCGCCAGCAACTGCCGGGGACTGAACGGTTTGCGCAGATAATCGTCGGCTCCCATCTCCAGGCCGCGTACCTCGTCATCCTCACGATCATGCGCCGTCAGAATCAAGATCCTGGCATTGCTTTCGGAACGCATGCGCCGGCAGACCTCGAAACCATCCAGCCGTGGCATCTGGACATCCAGAATCACCAGGTCGGGCAGCGCCTCACGCCAGCGCTTAATGGCCTGCTCGCCATCGAAGGCGCTAATGACATCGTGCCCGTGCCCTTTGAGCCAGTAGGTCAGCATATCTACCATATCGTGGTCATCGTCCACCACCATAATTTTCATGTGTTGTTCCTCACTTCGGCCCTGCAATACACTCTTACGCTGTTTTCCTTCATGTGACGAGTTGGAACATGGCCCCCGCAAGGGAGGGCCACTACACATATTGTCAGACCATTGAAGGTGGACTGAGTACTCCGCGTATCATGTGTACTTCGGAGAGCAGGAAGCCCTATGCTAGTTTTTTCTGTCTCTTTCTCTATCGGCATATCCCTCTATCTCTGTAGCTGCGTGATAAATCACGCGTGTGCTGACCTGACACGTGTGCTGGCTTGACGGGCGCGATAAACTCGCGCAGCTACGAAAGGCGAGCGACCTTCCATTCTGTGCGGGCAATAGCCCTGACTTTTGGCCCTTGCCAGTTCTCATATGTCTCGTCATCGTGTATACTCTCCTTGAAGAAGATGTCACTCAACTCACAGAGGAAGTGCATGAGGCAACCGATCATCGTTACTACGCCAGAAGGCGTGCAAAAATATGTGGGCAAGATTATTCTCAGCCGGATAGTGCTTGTTACTATCCTGACCCTGTTCATTATAGCGCTTGATATCATTGTGTTTGTCCTTAATGGGGTCAGTGATCTATTTACTAATGCTGATCTATTTGCTTTAGACTGGGCCCAATTGGTCATCATCGGTTCGGCGTATATTTATATGTTCGTTATGTACTCCAGAGTGCGCCATCGTTCTCTCCCTGCCATCATAATCGATGAGCAGGGTATCCACGCCAATAAGTTATTTATCCCCTGGGACAATATCGCCGCGATCTTTCCCTGGCGCGTCAAGAAGATTGAATACGTCGGCGTGCTTCCGCGTGATCTCGGCCTTGACCTGCGCCGCAGCAACCTCAATGTCTTTCTGAGAATCGCGGCTACCATAATAGCCACCATTAGCAGGCTTCAGGGGAGGCCTCCCTTTGGCCTGGTCTCTGACTCTATGACGATGCAGGAACTCCTCCAGCAAATATGGAACAATTACTACCCAGAGTACCAACGCTACCAGATCTCCCCATATCCGCCAAAATAGGGAGTCTCTGTCCATTCAAGCGTCCAGGAAATTCGCCGCGATGCAACTAAATTCCTCCGGCTGCTCTCTCTGTGGCCAATGTTTGCACTCTTGCATAATAGAGAGGCGCGAGTTTGGTATGAGCACATGGGCGCGCTCCGCATAGGCAAGCGGCACGGCACTATCT
>JALYVR010000698.1 GCA_030853145.1 Chloroflexota bacterium
GCCCTGCAACGCATTGGCAGCACTCCCCTGAGTCAGATCGAGTCTCTGGCAGCCTGGCGGCGTGCTTTGCGTGGTTTTGGGGTGGATCCCACTCAATACCGTAGCGCCTCTGAGGCTCTTTTGCGCCGCTTGACCAAAAAAGGAGATATTCCGAGTATCAATCTCCTGGTTGATCTCGGCAATCTTGTGAGTATCCGCTATGGGTTGCCTGTAGCAATGTTTGAGAGGCGTGCCTTACAGGGGGCGGTGACGGTACATTTTGCCGATGGATCAGAACGCTACAGCGAACTGGGTGAAAGCGCTGAGGATCACCCGCAGCCAGGCGAGGTGGTGTTCTCTGATGAAACGAAGCTGGTGATCGCCCGCCGCTGGTGCTGGCGACAGAGCGAATCAAGCGCTGCTAGCGCGCAGACGCGAGAGTGCCTGATTACGATCGAAGCGCACCACGCCACAGGCCGCCATGATATCGAGGCCGCGCTGCATGACCTGCTGGCTTTGCTGAAAGAATATGCAGGAGGAACCTCCACCTCGGCTATCCTGGATGCAGACCATCCAGCATTGATTTGCGCACTTCCGGAGTGAGCAGTGGTCTTCCTGGGGTTCACATTGGAGGTGCATCTTGTGCGCGGTGTGCTTTCCTCGTTTTCGAGGGTTGACCCGCATTATCAGGTGAAAGGCTAGACCAATCACGTATGGGTCATCGCATCACACAAGCAGCCTGATAAGAGCCGCCGCATGATCCACGCGCGCGCGTCCGCGGCCTGCACCGAGGTGGCGGCCTGTACCAGGGGTCCGTCCATCAGGCGTGGGACCATGAACCCCTTGAATGGTCCGTACGTTGGCACACGTACCGTGATCTCCTCAAAGCGCAGCAGTTCAGGCGTGCACAAGGCCACGACCGTCAGCGGGTCATGCAGGTACGGGAGTTCCGGTTGCCAGCGCGGGCGATGTCGCTGCCAGATAGCGATCAGGTCGCACAGCAGTTCGGTGCGCGCCGACTCCTGTGCGCGTATAGCTGCGATATCCTCAGCGCGCAGGTGGCATTGCAGCGTGACATTCATGCCGATCAGTGTCACCCGCGCGCCTGCCGCCAGCACGATCTGAGCGGCCCGTGGGTCATTGCGCACGTTCCACTCGGCCCAGGGTATGCCGCTGGTCCCTCCCATGACAATGATATTTCGTATAGTCATGAACAGGTGATGTTCGATCTGGAGGGCGGTGGCGACGTTGGTGAGGGGACCCAGGCATAGGAGCGTGACCTGGCCGGGGTGGGCCATGACCGTCTCGATAATCAGTTCGGGCGCGGACTTCGGACTGAGCGCATATGTCTCGTGCTCATTGAGGACCGCGGCCTGTGGGACGCCGGAGGGGCGGCGCCGTGGCTGGAGGGGTGTACCGAGTCCAGCGGCGATGGGGATGTCCGGGTGGTCAAAGACCCGCAGCAGGTGCGCCGCCAGGCGCGCGCGCAGCGTGGTATCACCGAAAACCGTGGTGACCCCACGCAGGTCGATCTCCGGCGAGTTCGCGATGAGCGCCAGGGCCAGGGCATCATCGACATCGTCGCCGATGTCCGTATCAACCAGCACCATGTGTTTGCGGGTCGAAGATTGGCCTGTTTCCATAGCCGGTTCTATTGGCAATTGGTGCATTGTCAATCTGTCCTCTTCTGTGTTATCTTGAAAGAATAAGAGGTTAAGGATTGGGAGGCAAGGGCGCAGCTTGCTTGTGATAGTTCTTCGTAGTACAGACTACCACAGCAGGACAGGCACAGGCAACAGAGTAGTTGTTCTGATATGACCTTGCACCTCAACGAAAGGGAAGGGGAAGTAAGCATATGGATACATTGAAGCGTGAAGTTCTGTCACAACGTGTGCGCCTAGTGAAGTCCTCAGGGATTCGCAAATTCTTTGACATCATCAATACCATGCCCAATGTGATCTCGCTGGGCGTAGGTGAGCCTGATTTTGTGACGCCCGAACATATCAGGCAGGCTGGCATGAGGTCTATCGAGCAGGGGCATACACGCTATACCTCCAATTATGGCATCCTGGAATTGCGCGAAGAGATTGTCGCCATGTTGCAGCGCCGCTACGCGCTCAGCTATAATCCGGCCAACGAGATCCTCGTCACGGTAGGCGTCAGCGAAGGGGTGGACCTGGCTATGCGCGCGCTGATTGATCCAGGCGACGAGGTAATCTCTCTTGACCCCGGTTACGTGGCATACGAGGCGGATATTATCTTCGCGGGCGGCGTTGTCGTCCCCGTGCCGACCTACGCGCAACACGATTTCGCCGTGCGCGCCGCCGAGATTGCCGCCGCCATTACTCCGCGCACCAAGGTCATCCTGCTCGGTAACCCCAATAACCCCACCGGAGCCGTGATCCCGCGCGCCGAGCTTGAGGGCATTGCCAGGCTGGCCATAGAGCATGATCTCTTCGTGATCACGGACGAGGTGTATAGCCGCCTAATCTATGATACCGAACATGTCTGCATCGCTGCCATCCCCGGCATGCGCGAGCGGACGATCCTGCTCGACGGCTTCTCCAAAGCGTATGCTATGACGGGCTGGCGCATTGGCTATGCTGCCGCTCCCCAGCATATTCTGGAGGCCATGCTGAAGATCCACCAGTACGCCATCATGTGTGCTGGCACCGCTCCCCAGGAGGCGGCCCTGGAGGCGCTGCGCCATGGAGAGGATGATGTGCGCGTGATGCACGAGGCCTACACGGCCCGGCGCCGCATGTTCATCGATGGGCTTAACCGCATCGGCCTGTCCTGCTGTGAGCCGCATGGGGCCTTCTATGCCTTTCCCTCAATTGCGAACACGGGGATGACTGCTGATGACTTCGCTGAGCAACTGCTCTTCGAGGAACAGGTGGCTGTAGTTCCTGGTAGTGCCTTTGGAGCCGCCGGGAAGAACTATGTGCGCTGCGCCTACTGCACGGCATATGAGCAGCTCGAAGAGGCTTTAGTGCGCATGGAACGCTTCCTGAAGAAGTACTCGTAGCTGGCTTGTAGAGTCATGAACAAGGTGTTAAAGATACGAGGAATACGAGACGTAGGGGCGCCGTTCACAAGCC
>JALYVR010000699.1 GCA_030853145.1 Chloroflexota bacterium
GGGCAACAATCTTCTGCCTACTCCTCACTCTTAATTATAATCGTTTCGAGCGTAAAAAAGCACATAGAACGCGCCGGTATCAGGTTTCTAGCGCCTGTTTCAGCGCCTGCTGTACAACAGCGTAGACCTCTTCTAGAGGTAGGGCGCGCTCCAGGGCTACACGCTGGCACTCTTCATACTCCGGCGCCGCGCTGATGATGCGCGCGCCCAGGCGTTTGATCTTCATCGTCATGGGACCGAAGGGCGTCGCAACCTGCTCATGGCTGCGCTGCGCCTTAAGACGCTGCACCTGCTGTATGCGCACACCCAGCGTGCTGCTCTCGCGCAGCAACACCAGCGCCAGTCTATCGCCCTCTTCGACAGGACCTATGATGCTGACCATAATGGCGGGACGATGCTTCTTCATCTGCATGGGTGTATAGCTCACATCCAGCGCGCCCGCCGCCAGCAGGCGCTCCATCAGCCCACCCAGGAGTTCGCCGCTCATGTTATCGATATTGCTCTCTATCACCGTCACCCAGTCGCTCTCGGGTATCTCATCGCCGATGGAGGCGGTTCCATACGCGTGGCCCAGGCAGAGACGCAGACAATTCGGCCAGGGAAACTGCTTCTGTCCAAAGCCATAGCCCGTGCGCTCAATCGTCAACGCCGGAACCTGGAAGCTGGCCAGGGTCGCCAGGATCGCCGCGCCCGTCGGCGTCACCAGTTCGCCCTCGACAGGGCAGGGCCGCCAGGGAGCCTGCACACGACGCAGGATCTCCAGCGTGGCGGGCGCGGGCACCGGCAGCAGCCCATGCGCTGACCTGACATGGCCGCTGGTGAGCGGCAATGGCGAGGCATACAACTGCGCAATGTTCAGCGCATCCACTGCGATGGCCGCCCCCACGATATCCACCAGCGCATCCACCGCGCCCACCTCGTGAAAGTGAACCTCCTCAATGGTCGTCCCATGAACCGCCGCCTCGGCCTCCGCCAGGCGCTGAAAGATGGCGAGGGCCATCTCTCGCACGCGTGGTGAGAGAGTTGAGGCATGCAGCAGCACTACAATCTCTGAGAGATGGCGCGCCGGTTGCTCCTGCTCTGTCAGGTGAACTATGAAACGCGCGCCCCGTATACCTTTATCGTGGAACGGCTCAAGTTCCAGGCGATAGCCCTCCAGCGGAAGCCGCCCTAGTTCCTCCTTGAGCGTATCAAGCGCCAGCCCCGCGTCAAGCGCCGCTCCCAGGAACATATCCCCGCTGATGCCCGAATGACAATCTAGATA
Organism: Chloroflexota bacterium; assembly: GCA_030853145.1. Taxonomy (GTDB): domain Bacteria; phylum Chloroflexota; class Ktedonobacteria; order Ktedonobacterales; family Ktedonobacteraceae; genus JALYTT01. Next base: position 1,265 of record JALYVR010000699.1, read on the forward strand.
GCCCGTTGTACCTGTCATGGTCACCTTCTCTTCGTGTCTAACATTCATATGAGAAAGTAATGCTTTCATTGTGAAAAAAGCGTATAATAGGTGAATGGTGGAATGACGTAATAGGCGCCATAGGTGACAACAAAGAGGCAACATTGAGACATATCGTGCTGGTAGAACGCTGGATGCGACTGCCATACTCAGTTCCCCTGGCGATAACAGGATGTAATCTTATAGTATTGATCCTCTTATCTCTGATCCTCGTATTTCATCCACCGATAGTTTATATTATAGCAGCCCTCCTCATAGCAGAAGCCATGCTGATCGGCTATATATATCCAAAGTTAGCAGCTCATCTAGAGTACACAGAGGCAGAGCTACGCAGGCTCCAGACAATCAACGCTCAGCAGAAAGAGAGCGAGCACTTTAAAAACCAGCTACTGCTGGTGCTCAATCACGAGATACGCGCACCGTTGAGCGCGGTCAAGGGGTATACCGCGTTACTTCAAACCTACAGAGATGAGTTGAACGAGGAAAAACAGACGCGCTACATCAAGCAGATCGGCCGGGCATGTGATGAGGCGATTGCTATCATCGCTTCTATCGTCGCCGGTACCCAGCAAGACGAGCAAGCAACCGAATTGCATAGAATAAATTTAGAAGAACTGCTTCAGGACGTCATTGACTCATTGGCACCACGCATTCAAGAAGAACAGCGACAGATGGAACTCCATATCGAGCCAGCTCACGCGCTTGTTGACCCCTTAAAGCTACGCCAGGTCATCAGTAACCTGCTCACCAATGCCATGAGATACTCGCCCACCGGTACCCCCCTACAAATCACCATCACGCTCCAGTATACAGGCACGCGTGAGCAGCAAGATTGTGGAGAAGCTAGCAGAGTATTCATCAGCATACAGGATCAGGGGATCGGCATTTCAGCGAAAGACCAGGAACGCCTCTTCCAGCCATTTACACGTCTGGAGGCAGGCAAAGCCATAGCTCCTCATGGCAGCGGCCTTGGCCTCTTTCTCTGCAAAAGCATGCTGGCAGTCATGAATGGAGAGATCTGGATCGAGAGCGAGAGTTGCGAGGGATATCGTACAACGGCCTGGGTAAGTCTGCAAATAGCATAGATACACTTGCACATAGCAATTGCAGATCTACTGGACTGGCACGCTTCATATGCCGGGCAATGTGTAGCGGCGCCCCCTCGGCTCCCCTTGCCCGCCGACAACGCGGGCGCCATGTCTCACTACGATTATTGGCCGCTCTGATGGAACGCGATGGCATTGCGGTAGATCTCAACATAGCGCGTGGCCGAGGCATGCCAGGAATAATCGGCGGCCATTGCGCGCTGTTGCAGCTTCCGCCATATATCGCTGACGCGGTAGAGTTCCAGGGCGCGCACAATGGAGGCAAACAATTCCCAGGGATCATAGTTTGTGAACGTAAAGCCGTTCCCCTCGCCGCTGCGGGGATCGTACTCCTGCACGGTATCCGCCAGGCCGCCAACGCTGCGCACAACAGGCACGCTGCCATAGCGCATGGCGATCATCTGGCCCAGGCCGCACGGTTCGAAACGCGAAGGCATCAAGAACATATCACTGCCGCTATAGATGCGGCGCGCCAGGTCCGCATTGAAGGTCAGAAAAATCGCCACCTGCTCAGGGTAGCGCGCGGCCAGGTTTTGAAACATCTCGTGGTAGTGCTGGTCGCCGATGCCCAGGACCACAAACTGCACTCCCTGAGCGAACAAAGGTTCCGCAATCTGTGCCAGCAGGTCAAAGCCCTTCTAATCGGCGAGGCGCGAAATCATCG
>JALYVR010000700.1 GCA_030853145.1 Chloroflexota bacterium
GGATACAGCGGTGCCGCAGGTTGACATGGGCAGCGCACGCACCACCATGAAGGCCCTGGGCGAGGCCATTCGTAGCGGGCTGACGCTCGCCTGCCATGATCTGTCGGAGGGTGGCCTGGCTATTGCCGCTGCCGAGATGGCGCTGGCCGGCCTGCTGGGTCTGCGCCTTGAGCTAGATAGCATCCCTATCGCGCATATACCAGCCACGCCGCCCACTGAGATCGAGGCTATCCGGCTGTTCAGCGAGTCCCCCTCGCGCTTCCTCGTTGAGGTTGCGCCGGGACAGCGCGCAGCTTTTGAGGCGCATATGCAACGTTCCCCGGTCGTTTACGCGGAGGTCGGCAGTGTCACAGACACGGGGCGCTTCGTCATCTTGCGCAATGAGGAGACGCTGATCGATCTCCCGGTAACCGCGCTGCAAGCCGCCTGGAAAGGGGAATAGCCACGATGAAACGCGCTCTTGTGCTGCGCGCACCTGGTATCAACTGCGATCGCGAGACGGCTCACGCCTGTCACCTGGCGGGCTTCGATACCGAGCTTGTGCATATCAATCAGTTACTCAGAGAGTCTGAGCAATTGCTGGCCTACGATTTTCTGGTAATACCCGGCGGCTTCTCGTATGGCGATGACCTGGGCGCGGGCACGCTGCTTGCCAGGAACCTGACGGTCCACCTGGGCGCGCAGTTGCAGCAGTTCATCGACGAGGGGCGGCCCGTACTCGGCATCTGCAACGGCTTCCAGGTGCTTGTACGCGCCGGCCTGCTGCCTGGCAGCGTCAGCATCCCGGCCAGTCTGACCAGCAACGCCTCGGCGCAGTTCGAGTGCCGCTGGATCACGCTGAACGTGGTGCCGGGTCCCTGCATCTTTACCGAGGGGATAACGCAGGCTATGGCGCTGCCCGTGGCCCACGGCGAGGGCCAGTTCGTGCTGGCAGATGCCGGGCAGGTAGCCGTATTGCGGGCACAGGGACAGGTCCCGCTTGTCTATCACGATGAGACCTACCCGGCCAACCCCAACGGCTCCGCCGGCAACATCGCCGGCGTGTGCAATCTCAGGGGCAACGTCCTCGGTCTGATGCCCCACCCGGAACGCTACGTCCGCGCCCTCCAGCACCCGCAGCGGCACAGTACGCCAGGTGGCGATGGCCTGGCGATTTTCAAAAACGCGTACCGCTACGTATCAACCTCTGTAGGGACGCGATTGATCGCGTCCGGGGATCAGCACGCTCCGCGCGCCTACGCGGAGAGCGGCGTCAATATCGGCGCCGCCGAACAGGCCAAAAAGCTCATGCAGGACGCCGTGAAAGCCACCCAGGGAACACGCGTCCTGGCGGGGATGGGAGCATTCGCCGGCGTCTTCGACATGAGCGCCTACCAGCAGATGCGCCAGCCCGCGCTGGTGGCCTCGACGGACGGCGTCGGCACCAAGACCCTGCTGGCGGCGCAGGCACGGCGCTTCGATACTATCGGCCAGGATCTCGTGAACCACTCCGTCAACGACCTGCTGACCCAGGGGGCCACGCCGCTGTTCTTCATGGACTATCTCGCGATGGGCAGGCTCGACGCAGTGCAGGCGGCACTGATCGTGAGCGGCGTTGCGCAGGCCTGCCAGGAGGCGGGCTGCGCCCTGCTGGGCGGCGAGACGGCGGAGATGCCCGATGTGTACCTGCCGGGTGCCTTCGACCTGGCCGGCACCATCGTGGGCGTCGTCGATGCCGGCGCGCGCATCGACGGCCGCGATATTGGCCCCGGCGATATCCTGCTGGGCCTGCCATCAAGCGGCCTGCACACCAATGGCTATTCGCTGGCCCGCCGCGTCTTTGCCCCCCACGCCCTCGATACGGTCTTCCCCGAACTGGGGGAGCCGCTGGTTGATGCCCTCCTGCGACCTCACCGCAGCTACCTGCGCGAGATCCAGGCCCTGCGCGAGTACCAGCACATCTCCATCAAAGGCATGGCCCACATCACCGGCGGTAGCTTTGAGGGCAATATCGGTCGCATCCTGCCTGCCAACACGCAGGCCGTGATAGAGACCGGCAGGTGGGAGGTCCCGCCGCTTTTCCAGTTGCTCGCTCACCTGGGTAATATACCCCGCGCGGAGATGTACCGCACCTTCAACATGGGCATCGGCATGGTGTTGATCGTCTCACCTGAGACGGTCACGCAGCTACAGAGTATCCTCCCCGAAGCTACGACTATAGGATATATTAAAGAGCCAGGTGAGGCAAGCACCCACATGGAAGGCAATCTGTCTATTTTAGCACAATAAAGGAGCATGATGATGATCGATAGACCAACGCCTGGCCCACTGCTGGCAGAGGGCAAGACGAAGCAACTCTACGCCTATCCTGATGATAGCACCCTGGCCTACATGGTCAGCAAAGATCAGATCACGGCGGGAGACGGTGTGCGCCGCGACACCCTGACAGGCAAAGCGCATTGGAGCACGGTGACGACGGCGAACGTCTTTGGCCTGCTGAACGATGAGGGGATCGCGACACACTTTGTCAGGCAGATCGACGATGTAACCTTGCTTGTGCGCCGCTGCCAGATGCTGCCCGTCGAGCAGGTTATGCGCCGCATCGCCACGGGTTCGTATCTCAAGCGCCATCCAGAGGTCAGCGAGGGCACGCGCTTCGACCCGCTGCTCGTCGAAACGTTCCTCAAGGATGACGCCAGGCATGACCCGCAGATCTGGGAGGACGACATCGTGAAGATGGGCGTGGCTACGCCACCCGAAATTGCCTGGATGGCGGAGCAGGGCCGGCGCGTCTTCGAGACCCTCGAAAGAGCCTGGTCCACCGTCGATGTCACGCTGGTCGACCTCAAAATCGAGTTCGGCCGCGCCAGCAACGGAGACCTGCTAGTCGCCGATGTCATCGACAACGATAGCTGGCGGCTCTGGCCCGGCGGCGACAAGAACCGCATGCTGGACAAACAGGTGTACCGCAACCTGCAAGAGGTCACGCCTCAGGAACTGCAAGGGGTCGCCGACCGCTATGCCCTGGTCGCCGACCTGACAGGAAAATTGCATCATGCAGGCTAAGCGGAAGCCTCACTGTCCTGTAGGGG
>JALYVR010000094.1 GCA_030853145.1 Chloroflexota bacterium
GTCCTGGGCATCGACGCCGATGCCCAGGCGCTAGCAAGAGTGGGAGAGCGGCTTTCGACCTACGTACAGAGCGGACGCCTGGTTCTAGCGCATGGAAATTTCGTTGATCTGGCAGCTATGGCGAGAGAGGCCGGGTTTCTATCTATACAGGGAGTTGTGCTGGACCTGGGGTTCTCGTCACACCAGATGGATGATCCCCAGCGCGGGTTTTCTTTCGGCGCCGATGGTCCGCTCGATATGCGACTAGATCAAGCGCAGGAGACCTCCGCCGCTGACATCGTGAACACTGCCAGCGAGCAAGAGCTGGCGGATATCTTCTGGCGCTACGGCGAAGAGAGGTACTCGCGCCAGGTTGCGCGCCGCATCGTACGCGAGCGCGAGCGTGGACCGATCACGCGCACCGCGCAGTTGGCATCCCTGGTGGCAGGGACAGTAGCGGCGGGCAGCAGAGGTCGAGGCGGACACAGGCCAGGAGCGATCCACCCGGCGACGCGCGTATTCCAGGGGTTACGCATCGCCGTCAACCACGAACTGGAGTACCTGGAAGCGGCGCTTCCGCGCATAGTGGATATGTTAAGCCAGGCGACGGATGGGGCGGATAACGGGGGAGGCGATGGCAGTAGCGAAGGAGCCGGGCGAATGGTAATTATAGCCTTTCATTCATTGGAAGATCGCATAGTAAAAGAGTTCACGCGGCGCGAGGCCACAGATTGTCTCTGCCCGCCCCGCGTTCCGGTGTGTGTCTGCGGTCACAAGGCGCGCCTGCGCATCCTGACCCCCAGGCCGCTGACGCCCACCGCCCAGGAGATCGCGACGAATCCCCGGTCCCGCAGCGCCAAGATGCGGGCCGCTGAAATAGTTGTTAGCTCGTAGTGCGTCACACACATTGCAGGCACGACCTCTTCTACCGCATGAGGCGGGCGCCTGCAAAGTTGCTTTGACTGTATGTAAGGAACGTAGCGATGAATCGCCTGAGAAACTGGACCGGTGCGCAGGGGAGACCACCCTTAAAGCCCATCGTAGCTGCCAAACAGCGCCGCCAACTGCACCCGTTCTTTTTCCGCATGGGGCCGGGGGCGCTCACCATCAGCAGCACGCTGCTGATCGGCCTGATGGCCGTGCTCTACCTGTCGCAAGTGGGACAGGCCGTCGCCGCGAACCAGCAGATCCAGACCCTGCACGCGCAGCAGGCCGTGCTGCAACGGCAGAATCAGGACCTGGTGAACACGGTCTCTCAGGAGCAATCGCCCGCGTACGTCGCGCAGCACGCGAAGGCGCAGGGACTGCTGCCAGAGGACCCGCAGAGCGTCCAGGTAGTAGTTGTTCATCGCCTGAAGCCAATTCCAGGGAACAACCGGGGCATCACGCCATAAAGGAGGAGCGATGAGCATAGAAGTGCGCCGCGCACGCCACCGCCAGATGCTCATTTTCCTGCTGGTCTGTACTGGTATGATTGTCCTCCTGGGCAGGCTTTACTACTGGCAGGTGATCGAGTCACAGAGCGGCTATCAATTGGCGAAACTCGCCAATCTAGAGCACATACAAAACCAGATATTGAACGCGCCCAGGGGCCTTATCTACGACAGCAACGGGCACATCCTGGCAACCAACGTCGTGCGCGATGATGTCTACGTCGAGCCGATCCAGTTCTCGGTGGATCATCCCGATAACCCCCAGGGAGACCTGGCGTTCTTGACCGACACGCTGCACAGGGTGCTGCCAGCGCTCTCGCTAGAGCAGTTGCAGGCTGCCTTTAACAGTGGCCTGCAAACAGAGCGCATCGCGGAGGATATCAGCCCGGCGCAGAGCCTGCAACTGCGGGCGCTCCACCTGCCGGATATCTTTCTGGAGCCGCGTCCCTGGCGGGTTTACCCGCAAGGGAGCATCGCGGCGCAGCTCCTGGGCTACGTCGGCTACGGACAGGATGGCAGCAGCATCCAGGGCGTTTACGGCATCGAGAGCCAGTATAATACGCTGCTTAGCGGGAAGCCCGGTAGCTTTACAGCCGAAACCGACCTGAACGGCAATCCGCTCATCGTCGGAGCCAGCTCGGAGCAGCCGCCCATTAACGGCAGCGACCTGACGCTCACCATCGATAGCAATATGCAGTACATGGTGCAGGATGCCCTGGCGCAGGCGGTCAAGGATATGCAGGCGGAGAGCGGCACGGTCGTCGTGTTGAACGCGCGCACCGGGGCGGTGGTCGCGATGGCGGGCGAGCCGACCTTCGATCCCAACCAGTACGGCAGGTACGCGAACCAGATGGGCTGTCTGGGTCACGAAGAGGTGTTCCTGAATCCGGCCCTCTTCTGCGCGTATGAGCCAGGCTCGACAATGAAGTCGGTCACGATGGCAGCAGCGCTCGACCAGGGGCTGATCACGCCGGATACCCTGATCTATGATCCCGGTTATCTGACGTTTAACGATGGAACGCCCATCGTCTACAACTGGAATCACGAGGCCCACGGCGCGGAGACGATGACCCAGGTGCTGATCCATTCGGCCAATGTTGGCGCGGCCTATGTGGCCCACAACATCCTGGGGAAGGACCGCTACTATCCGTACCTGGAGCGCTTCGGCTTTGGCCAGCGCACCGGCATCGATAGCGCGGAGGCCACCGGCTACTATCGTTCGCCTGGCGCCAGCGACTGGTCACCAAGCGACCTGGCGCGGCAATCGTTCGGGCAAGGCATTCTGGCTACGCCGCTCCAGGTGGCCCTGTTATACCAGACCATCGCCAACGGCGGGGTGCAGATGCATCCCTACCTGCTGGCCTCGATCAACGACAATGGACGCGTTGTGGAGACGCTGCCACGGGTGCAGCGGCGCGTGATCGGCGCGAAGGCGGCGCAGGATTTGACGCAGATGCTCATCGCGGCGGCTACCGATGGATCGGGCCAGAACGCGTTGGTTCCCGGCTACACCATCGCGGCCAAAACGGGGACCGCGACGACCCAGGGCATCTCCGCCGATCAGACGGAGGCCTCGGTGGCAGGCTTTTTGCCGGCATCGAACCCGCAGTTCGTGATCCTGGTCAAGCTGGATCGGCCGCAGAATGCCATCTATGGCAGTACAGCGGCGGCTCCGCTCTGGAAGACCATCGCGGAACATCTTATGTGGTACTACCATGTGCCACCCGACGCACAATAAATACTGAAGGTTATGAAATGGCATCAGCGGAGAAAGAACGTGGGGGGGAGTCCGTACAGCCTTCGAAACAGCCCGGCAAAAAGGTCGACCAGGCGCCGAAGATCCCGGCGGATCAGCAGGGCGCCGGCGAGGAGTCCCTTGATCTGGATAACCTCGAACTGAGCGACACCTGGCGTGAGCTGTTAGGGATTCAGGAGGGCGAGCGAGAAATACGCCTCCCACCTGGCTCGGACGCACCTTTACCTACGCTCGAAAGTGACCCGTGGAATGAACTGGTGCATGCAAAAGGGGTGGAGGTCGTAGACCTGCGCAAGTTGCATCCAGATACCGCGCATGCACCTCTCAGCGAAAAAGATGTAGAGCAAGCTCTACAGAATTTGCAGGAGAATCCCGCGGACGACACTTCAAAGAAATAGGAAGGCCATTCGCCAGATTGCCCATGGGCAACCTGAAAATAAGTATACTAGAAAATTTGTTCTATGTCAAGCTAGTGTGGAAGAAATAGCCAGACCTATGCCATTCACTATTCGCCGACAAGAGAATAAGGAAGCCGCCGGGCAGGCCAGGGCAAAGCCGAAGAGCCAGCGTCCATTGAGCATGCGCTCTCCGGCCCTGGAGTCAGCCGAGCGAGAACGCGCCGCGCGCGAAAAGATCCTGCACGCGGGCCGCGGGTCGCGTGGGCGCAATCCCGTCTCTACCAGAACGGTGCGCTACGCGGCCCAGGAGACGCTGGTGCGTCCAGATGGAGCACGCAAGCGCCTGCCACCCCTGGCGAGCCGTTCGGGTAAAGCGGTAGGAAACCAGCGCACGGGACTGACCGCTGGCTGGCGCGCGCGCACGCCAGGGGCGACGGAACAACGGAAGGTCGCGCCGCAGGTCATCAGCGAGGAGGAGCAGAAAAAGCTCGCCGACCTGGAGATGTTCCTGCCGCGTGTGGCCGGCAAGATAGACTCCTGGATGCTCTTTATTGTGCTGGCCCTGCTGTGTATAGGCACCGTGATGGTCTACAGCGCGAGTGCGTTCGTGGCGGCCCGTAACTACGGCGACGCCTCGTATGTCTTCCAGCGCGAGTTGTTGTTCGTGGCCCTGGGCCTGGTGGCAATGCTGATCACCATGCGCGTAGACTACCGGCAGTGGCGGCGCGTCTCGCTGCTGGGCCTGGCGATCACGCTCCCGCTGCTGGTCATCGTGCTGAAGTTCGGCACCACGACCTACGGGGCTTCGCGCTGGCTGAGTTTTGGCTCGTTCTTCTCGTTTCAGCCGAGCGAGCTGGCGAAACTGGCGCTGGCCCTGTATATCGCCGACTGGCTGGCGCGCAAGGGACGCCAGGTAGGCACGTTTCTCTACGGGCTGGCCCCGTTTGTGATCCTGGTGGGGGTCTTCCTGGGCCTGGTCTTGCTGGAGAACGACATGGGCACGGCGATCATCATCGCGGGCTTCGCGACGGCGATGTTCTTTACGGCAGGCGCCAATATCGTGCAGTTCTTGCTGGCGATGACCTGCGGCGGGCTGATCTTCCTGACGCAGGCCTTCAAGCCGTACCGCTACATACGCCTGGTCGGGTTCCTGAACCCGTTCAAGGATGTGACCGGCATTAACCTGCAACTCTACCAGTCGCTGCTGGCGCTGGGGTCCGGCGGGTGGTTCGGCCTGGGCCTGGGGGCGGGTCGCCAGAAGACCGGCTATCTGCCGCTGCCCTACATCGACTCGATCTTCGCGGTCATCGGCGAGGAACTGGGCTTTATCGGCTGCACGCTGGTAGTCATGCTCTTTGTGTTTTTAGCGTTTCGCGGGTTCCGGCTGGCCAGGCGTACGCCGGACCTGTACGGCGCGCTGCTGGCGACCGGCATTACTACCTGGCTGGTCTTGCAGGCGATGATCAATATCGGGGCCAGCACGGGCAGTATCCCCTACACCGGGGTGCCCCTGCCCTTCATCAGCTACGGCGGCTCGTCGCTGATCGTCTCGCTGGCGGCTGTGGGCGTGCTGATTAATATCTCGCGCTATATCCAGGCGCCGGAGGCGCCAGCCCTGTCGCGGAAAACGATTGAGATGCGTTTGAAGCGAACGCGCTAAATCGAGTTTATATATATTGTTGGCCGATTGGCTTGGGTAGGGCAGTTATAAACAAGAGTTATTCAGTGTAGGACGTGTATGCGAATACTTGTATCAGGCGGAGGCACCGGGGGGCACATTTATCCGGCCCTGGCGGTGGCAACGCAGTTACACCAGGAATACCAGGCCGAGATCCTGTATCTGGGCAGCGATGACGGTTTGGAGGCGGAACTGGCCCCGGCGGCCGGTTTCCCCTTCGCCATCATCAAAGCTGGCAAGCTGCAACGCTATGTCTCGTGGCGCACGCTGACGGGCGTGGCGCGGGTGCCGGTGGGGATCGCGCAGGCCGTGAGCATCGTGCGCCGCTTCCGAGCACGTGCGGCGTTCACCAGCGGGGGCTACGTGGCGGTTCCAGCGGGCATCGCGGCTCGCGTCAACGGCGTCCCGCTGCTGATGCACCAGCAGGATGTGCCGGTCAACTTGTCGAACAGGCTGATCGCGCCGCTGGCAACGCGTATCTCGGTGGCGTTCCCGGATTCGCTGGCCAGCTTCCCGGCGCGCAAGGTCTTGCAACTGGGCAACCCGCTGCGGCAGACCATACTCGATGTGCGCGCGACGGCGCCGGAGCAGGCGCGTGGTGTGCTGAGTCTTGACCCGCATCTGCCGCTGCTCCTGGTGACCGGCGGCAGCCAGGGCGCGCGACACCTGAACCAGGTGGTGTGTCAGGCCTTGCCACAATTGCTTACGCGCGCGCAGGTCCTACACATCAGCGGCAAAAAGCTCTTCGAGGAGACGCGCGTGCAGGCCGAAGGGACCATGGCGGACCTGGATGAGGCCATACGGGGACGCTATCGACTCGTGCCGTATATGGACGCAGAGATGCCCCTGGCCTTGCAGGCGGCAGATCTGGTGCTGTGCCGGGCGGGCGCGGCCACCTTGAGCGAACTGGCGGCACTGGGTAAGGCCAGCCTGCTGGTACCCCTGCCACCGGCCATCGGTGGCTCGCCCCAGGAGGTCAACGCGGCCATGTTTGCGCGACACGGGGCGGCGCAGGTCATTCGTGACGCGGATCTGAAGACAGAAGGCCTTGTAGATTGTGTGCTGGCTATTCTTGCAAATGATGCACGATTACATTCAATGGAGCAGGCAACCGGCGATCTCGCGAAGCTCAACGCGACACGCGAGATCGCAGCGGAAGTGATCAAATTAGCGGGCGTGAAAACGGTAAAAGAACCAAAGAACGAAGGCGTACTCATTTGACAAATATGCAATTGGGAAAATTTTCAACAACCAAATATCATTTCATGGGTATAGGTGGGCAGGGTATCTCGGCGGTGGCGCAGATGGCACAGCAAGTGGGCTGTGTGGTAACTGGCTGCGACCGCCAGGCTTCGGCGACTACGCAGGCGCTGGAGCAGGCCGGGATCGCCGTCCAGATCGGCCACAGCGCTGGGCACCTGGCGGACGTGGAGGCGCTGGTGATCAGCCCGGCAGTGCCGGCTCTGGACGCCAGCAACCCGGAGCTAGTGGCGGCACAGGCGCGTGGGGTCCCGGTCATCGTCTGGCAGGAGCTGCTTGGCGACCTGATGGCGGACAGGTGCGTGCTCTCGGTCAGCGGCGTCCACGGCAAGGGCACGACGACGGCGATGCTGGCGCTGATGCTGGTTGAGGGTGGGCTGGACCCGACGTGCGAGATTGGCGCGGTGGTGCCGCATTTCGGAGCCAACTATCGCCTTGGTCAGAGCCAGTACTTTGTGAATGAGGCCGACGAGTTCAATCATAATTTCTGGCACTACCATCCGCGCCTGGCGGTCGTGACCTCGATCGAGTTCGAGCATCCAGAGTTCTTCGCGGACTACGAGGCGTTTCTGGCGGCCTTTGAGCATTTTATTGGCGGCATGGATATGCAGGGCGATTGGCCGCTGCCACCGACGCTGATCTTGAACGCCGATAGTCCGGGCTGCCTGGAACTATACGCGCGGCTGGGTGACTGGCCGGGGCGAGCGATCACCTACGCGGTGGAGGGCATGACGGCGGCGCGCGCTGAAAGCCAACCGGCGACCTTCGAGGCCTACGACGTGAAGCTTGCCGGCGAGACAAGCTTCCGCGTGCGCGTGCGGGACGATGAACTGTTCCTGGCGAACACAGCGATCACCTTGCAGTTGCCGGGTATGCATAATGTGCAGAATGCGCTGGCGGCATTGACAGCGGCGCGCACTGTAGGCGTGGGCGAAGACGCGATCATGCGGGCGCTCGAAAGCTTCGGCGGCATCCGGCGCCGCTTCGAGGTGCGCCACCAGGGGGCGCTGCGGGTCAACGGACGCGAGCTGGATATTATGTTGGTGGACGATTACGCGCATCATCCTAGCGCCATCGCTTCCACGCTGGAGGCAACACGCGGGCGCTATCCGGGGCGGCGCATCATCGCGGTCTACCAGCCGCATATGTTCAGTCGCACAAAAACGTTCTTTGCGCAGTTTATAGAGGCCTTTGACGAGGCGGATGTGGCGATCATCGCCGATATCTTTCCAGCGCGCGAGCGCGATACGGGCCTGGTGCATGCGCGCGACTTGGTGGCGGAGATCGCGAAGCGCCCGCACTTTTCGCAGCCTGGGAAGCAAGTCCTGCACGGTAGAGATGTCCAGGCAACCGCCGCGCTACTGGACACGATACTGCAATCCGGCGATCTGGTACTGGTAATGGGAGCGGGAGACATCTATCTATTGACTGAACTGTTATTGAAAACACACCAGTAATCTAAGGGAAGCATGATGACATTTGATGCTGATACAGTTTACGCTGAGTTGCGCCCGCACTTTCATGAGCGGATACGCATCTACGAGCCTCTGGCGCGCCACTGCACCTTCGGTGTAGGCGGGCCGGCGGACATCTGGCTCTCGCTGGACTCGCGCGAGGAACTGGCAGCGCTTGTGCGCATGTGTGCCGAGTATCGCTGGCCCTTGCTGCTCATCGGCAATGGCACGAACGTGCTCTTCGCCGACGCCGGGGTGCGTGGCATTGTCGCGCGTAACGTGCTGACGCACTACACTATCGAGGACCATGGCAACGACGCTGCCCTGATGGTGGCGGAGGCCGGTGTGAGCTGGCCCAGACTGCTGAACGAACTGGCGGTCCAGGGCTGGGGTGGACTGGAATTTGGACCGGGCATACCTGGCACTCTGGGGGGTGGCGTCGTCAGTAACGCCGGCGCCCACAACAGCGACCTGGGGCGCGTGCTGGCCTGGATTGAGGTCCTGGATACGCGCAGCGCCTCCGAGGACGCCGAGGAGCTGACGCTGCCTATGGTCCGGCGCTACCAGCACGATGAACTCGATCTACAATACCGGCACAGCCGTTTCCGCGAAGGGCGGCGCATCGTGTTCGACGCGCAGGGTTACCCGCTGGCAGCGCCGCGCTCAATGATCGAGCCAAACGAAATTATCATGCTGCTGGGCCTACATCTGCACCGCGAGGACCCGCAGAAGCTACGCGCCCGCATTGAAGAATATAAGCAACATCGTAAGCGGACCCAGCCTCCGCAGGCAAGCGCAGGCTCGGTCTTTAAGAACCCTCCGGGGGACTATGCCGGGCGACTCATCGACCAGGTTGGTCTCAAGGGGCAAGCACAGGGGAAGGCGCGCATCTCAGAGCGCCACGCTAACTTTATCGTCAACTTAGGAGGAGCGAGCGCCGCGGATATCGCGGAGCTTATCAAGGAGGCTCGCAAGCGCGTACAGAACCAGTTCGGGGTAAACCTGGAACTGGAGGTCGAGTTGCGCGGCGAGTGGGAGGTGTCATGACGGAAAAGAAAGAACTGAGAGAGCAGATCGCCTCTCATACCTATAGACGCCAGGTGGTGTCGCACGCGGAGGGGTCGCAGAGCATGCAGCCACTCACCTACAAGCGTGTGGTGACAACACCGCATGAGATCGTGCGGCCCGCCGGGTGGACGGCCATGGCAGAGAGGCGCCAACGCCAGCGTCACAGGGCGCACCAGGAGCCGGCGACGCCGCTGGTGGCGCGCCGGTTTTCGCAGATGGGGACAGGGAGCTCAAGCGGGCGCATGCAGGCGGTTCGGCCCCCTGCACAGCGGCGCAATATGACGCCCATACCCCGGCGTAGCGGGCGCTACCAGGGGCGACCAAAAAATCTGCTCTGGCGCGTGCTGGCCTTCATCGCCATCGTGGCGATTGTGGCCCTGGGAGCCAGCTTCGCCCTCAACAACTCGGCCTTCCGCGTGCGGCAGGTGAGCATCGTTGGGACGCACAACCATACGTTGATCTACCAGATCCAGCGTATGGGTATGCAGGGCCAGAATATCTTCCTGGTCAATACCACCGCGTTTACCCTGCTCGTCGGCGCGCTGCCAATGGTGGCCTCCGTCAATGTCGAGAAACAGTGGCCTGACGCATTAAAGGTCACCGTCCTGGAGCGAACCGCCAGGCTGCTCTGGCAGACAAAACAGGCTATCTACGGCGTTGACAATACAGGGGTGGTGATGGCACCCGTGAGCGACATCAATGGGGCGGACCATTTGCAGACCATTGTGGACAGGCGTACCCAAAACGTCAGCGGCCAGAAGTCGATACAGCCTGGCTTCCGGCTCAATGCAGCGGATGTGCAATTCGCGGAGACGATATTCGATGTATTGCCTAAAATAACGAGCGTTAAAGTTTTTACGCTCATCTACGAGAGTACAATGTATGTAGATACGGCCACCGGGCAGGGCAAGCCATCGGAGGGCAGCGCGACCTACGTCGTCGCCAGCCCTGACGGCTGGGTCGCCTACCTCGGCAACGCCAGCGACCCGAATCCGCTTGAGAACCGGCTGATCGAGCTACAGCAGATTCTCGGCCTGGCACAGAAACAACAACTGAACCTGGCGACAATCGACCTGCGCTTCGGTCTGCGCCCGGTCTACACGCTCAAAAATTAAATTTGCGTGTTATTGTAATGTATACAACTGTAGTGCGTCTCTTACAAATACCGCCCAGTAGGAGCATTATATCGTGCAAGAGCGGGTGATCGTCGGTATCGACGTTGGAACAACAAAAATCTGTGTCCTGGTCGGCGAGCTGGATCGCGACGGGAAGCTGAATATTGTTGGCGTTGGCACCTGCCCTTCACAGGGTTTGCGCCGCGGGGTGGTGGTGAACATTGAAGAGACCGTCACTTCAATTGCAGCGGCGCTGGATCGTGCAGAACGCCTTTCAGGGAAGAAAATTCTTACGGCATATGTAGGGATCGCCGGGAGCCATATTGTATCGGAGAATAGCAAAGGCTTTGTCGCCATCTCACCCAGTCACAGCGACATCGTGCAAAACGACATCAGCCGCGCTATCGAAGTGGCTCGCGCAATTGCTATACCTGCCAACCGCGAGATCATTCACGTGATTCCTCGCGGCTATGTTGTAGACGGGCAAGAGGGCATCAAAAATCCTATTGGCATGTCCGGCTTCCGCCTTGAGGTGGAGACGCATATCATTACGGGCTCGGTGTCTTCGATCCATAACTTGATCAAATGTGTCCATAAAGCTCATGTAGAGATTGAGGACCTCGTACTGGAGCCTCTGGCCTCCAGCGAGGCCGTGTTGGCGGATGGTGAGACCGATCTGGGTGTGGTGCTGGTCGATATCGGAGGTGGCACCACCGACATCGCGATCTTCTCAGATGGTGCAATCTGGCAGACCGCCGTTTTACCCATCGGGGGCAACCTGATCACCAGCGATATCGCCATCGGCCTGCGCCTCCCTCCGGGTGTAGCCGAGGAACTCAAAATAACGTATGGACATTGCGATCCATCGACTATTGATGAGGACGACATGATCGACCTGTCGCAGTTCATGCCTGATTGCGACGATCTCGTTCCACGCAAGCTACTGGCTGAAATCATCCAGGCCCGCGTGGAAGAGCTCTGCACCATGGTGCGCGAAGAGATCAAGAAATCAGGCTACGAGGGATTGCTACCGGCAGGTATCGTTCTTACAGGAGGAAGCGCGGAGATGCCCGGTATCCTGGAGCTCGCGAGTCAGACGCTTGATCTGCCCGCGCGCATCGGCTCTCCACTCGGCCTGCATGGCCTGGCTGATTCGATCAGCCGCCCCGCTTATGCGACGGCGGTCGGGCTGCTGCTCTGGGGTCTGCGTCACACATCCCTGATGGCTGAGGAAGAGGAACCGGAGGATGAGGGGCCAATAGATTTTATATCTCGTTTTGGCCGTTGGCTACGTGCATTTATACCTTAGTAGCTTCTCATTTGTAGGATGAGAACCGCTTTTCGTTCTCTGTATCTGTAGAGAAGAAGCTCGGAAGGGGGCCACGAATTATGTTACCAATGGGAAATCATCAAGTTGAAGGCTTTGCCCAGATCCGCGTGATTGGTGTGGGAGGAGGCGGCAGTAACGC
>JALYVR010000701.1 GCA_030853145.1 Chloroflexota bacterium
GCCCTGTTCTAAACGCGGTTCGTAATACCTTGTTCTCTTGCCAGGAATCAGGTATACTAGCCGAGAACTTTGCAGTGTGTTCTGGTTGTGCCTGGAGGAAATCTGTGAAAATTACATGTAAGCAGCAAGACCTGAGCCGGGGGCTTTCGGCTGTGAGCCACGCCGTCTCGAATCGCAGCACGCTCCCCATCCTTGCCAATATTTTACTGGCCACCGATCATAGGCGCTTGAGGCTATCCGCCACGAACCTGGAGATCGGCATCAATTGCTGGGTGGACGCGGAAGTGCATGAAGAGGGAACCACGACCGTTCCCGCGAAGCTTATTACGGACTTTGTCAGTACTCTGCCGCAGGGCGCAGTTGATATCAGCGTCCCCGACGACTCGCATACCATCAAGATGAGTTGTGTGGGCAGCAACGCGACTATCAAGGGCATGGACGCCTCCGAGTTCCCGCTAATCCCCAGCGCCGAGGGCGGCGAGACGCCGGTGCTGCTGGACGCGGCCCTGCTCAAAGAGATGATCGCGGAGGTGGCCTTCGCCGCCGCCAAGGATGAGTCGCGCCCCGTCTTTACCGGCGTGCAGGTCCAGGTGCAGGGCGAGAAGATCACCTTCGCCGCCGCCGATGCCTTCCGCCTGGCGGTACGCGTCGCGGCCCTGCCCGGCGAAGATCAGACGCACCCGGACATCTTGATCCCGGCCCGCACCCTGACCGAGCTGGCGCGCATCCTGCCCTCTGAAGGCCCGGTCCACATGATCGTGACGCCCAACCGCAGCCAGGTGCTGTTCCATACTGAGCAGATCGACCTGGTCTCGCGCCTGATCGACGGCACTTTCCCCAACTACCACGCGATCATTCCCAAAGAGCACAGCACGCGGGCGGTCGTCGAGACCAGAACGCTGGCCGAGCGTGTGAAGTCGGCGGCCCTGTTCGCGCGCAGTAGCTCCAATATCGCCCGCGTCAAGATCGCGCCTGGCAACAGCGACCTGGAACCCGGCACGGTGACGATTGAGGCCACCGCCGAGGACCTGGGCGATAATACCAGCACGCTCAACGCGGCTGTGGATGGGCCGGAGGTGCAGATTATCTTCAATGTCGAGTACCTGGCCGACGTGCTGGGTGTGATCGATACGCCAGAGGTGGCCATTGAAGTCAACTCCGCCACCAAGCCCGGCGTGGTGAAGCCCGTTGGCTCTTCCGATTATACCTACGTGATTATGCCGATGCACGCGAACCGCTAGCCAGCTAGCGCACTGGGCACGTATGAAGCAACATGCGTGCCCGCCTACACCCTACCTAAACGGACGCCTGAATGTACCTTTCGCACCTCGCGCTGACCGACTTTCGCAATTATAGACACCTTGAACTCGCGCTCGGTCCCGGTTTTTTCCTTTTCTCTGGCGAGAACGCGCAGGGCAAGACGAACCTGCTTGAGGCCGTGGCGATGATCTCTACCAGCACCTCCTTTCATGCCTCGGCTGACCGCGAGGTAGTGAACTGGTACGCGCACGATCACCTGGCACGTATCGAGGCCGCGGCCCAGCGCCACCAGGGTCAGGTAGAGGTCGAGCTGGTGGTCTTTGATCCGACGCCCCCCGATATGGGCCATAGCACCGAGCCTGGCAGGCGCATCGAGATCCCGCTCAGCGCGCAGCGCAAACGCATCAAGGTCAATCACATTCCTAGACGCTCGCTCGACCTGATAGGCCAGGTGACCAACGTGCTCTTCGCCCCGGCCGACCTGCACCTCGTCGATGGCTCGCCCGACGAACGGCGCCGCTTCCTCGACCGCTGTCTCTGCCAGGTGCAGCCCCGCTACTGCCAGGCGCTGCAACAGTATCGCAAGATCATTACGCAGCGCGCCGCCCTGCTCAAGCGTATCCGCGACTACCAGGAGGACCCGCGCCTGCTGGATTATCTAGATGATCGCTTGACTACGTTCGCCAGCCTGATCCTCTTTGAACGCCAGCGCTTGCTGGGCGCCCTCAATGACCTGGCGCAACCCTTGCAAGAGGAGATCAGCGGCGGGCGCGAGCAGCTCCAGGTTGTCTACCGGCCAACGTTCAAGGTCGATCCTGGCTGGTCGCAGCCGGAGGCCCAGCCGCATTACCGCCAGCAGTTGCGCGATGCGCGGCGCAAGGAGATCCAGCAGGGCGTCTGCCTCCTGGGGCCGCACCGCGATGACCTGGATTTCCTGGTGAACGGCATGAGCATGATTACCTACGGCTCGCGCGGCCAGCAGCGCACCGTGGCCCTCTCCACCAAGCTGGCGGAACTGGCCTATATGCGCGCCTCCACCGGCGATGAGCCGGTCCTGCTGCTCGACGATGTGTTCAGCGAGCTCGATACCCCGCGCCGCGCACACCTGCTGCGCGCCGTCCTCCAGCACGAACAGGTGCTGCTAACAACTACCGATTACGCCAGCTTCCCCCCCGAAATCCTGGCGCAATCTCACACATACCAGGTCGTCAATGGAGAGATTCACCCCTTGTAAACACATGAAAGGGCCGAAGAACACATGGCTATCGTGATAGATGAGGCTACGCCAGATCATGCGGAGGCGATGAGGGAGGTTCAACGGCGCACATGGGTCGCCACCTATCCCAACGCTGAGTATGGCATTACGCAAGCCGATATTGAAGCGCGATTTTATGAGAGCCCTGAAAATGCGCCTATCAGGCGAGAACGACGGAGACAATCGGTGGCGACTGCCCCTTTTCACGCCTGGGTAGCCACGGATGGCGAAACCATCGTCGGCTTCTGCACAGTGAAACAGGAGCAGCGGGAAAATCTGGTTCAAGCCCTCTACGTCCTGCCAGAATACCAGGGCCAGGGAGTGGGAAAGCGCCTCCTGCAAGCCGCGCTTCAGTGGTTCGGAGCAGGCAAAGAAATCGTGCTCAATGTCGCAGCGTACAATGAGAAGGCGATAGCTTTTTATCGCGCTTTCGGCTTCGTTCAGGCTGGCATGGTTGCTCCTGCTGAGACGCTTCAGCTTCCCTCAGGGGTCCATCTTCCTGAGATCAGGATGATCAGAAGTGTATAAGCTGGAACGCGGCGCCCGCGAAGAG
>JALYVR010000702.1:0-1052 GCA_030853145.1 Chloroflexota bacterium
GTTGACAAGCCCACTCGACAAGGGTAATCGTGATACCGGGGCTTGTCAACCGCACCCCTCCCCTCCCTGGCCCGGCGCTCCTACAACTAGTCGCCTACGGGTACACACCTCGGATCTCAGTGGCTTCGGCGACGCGGGCCACGGCGAGCAGGTAGGCGGCCATGCGCAGGTTCGTCTGCTGCTCCTCTGCCTTGTTGGCTACCGCCTGGAAAGAGCGCATCATGATCGACTCCAGGCGATCGTTGATCTCGTTCTCAGCCCAGAAGAAGCGTTGCAGATCCTGCACCCACTCGAAGTAACTCACGGTGACGCCGCCCGCATTCGCCAGGATATCGGGCACGATGACTACGCCCCGGTCGTTCAAGATATGGTCGGCATCAGGATTGGTAGGACCATTGGCCGCCTCCACAATCAGGCGCGCCTGCACGCGACTGGCATTTCTCCCCGTCAACTGATTCTCCAGGGCGGCGGGGATTAGCACATCGCAGGGCAGTTCCAACAATTCCATATTCGTGACAGTCTCCGTCTCCGGTAGGCCCGCCAGCATGCCGTGTTCTTTGGAATGGCGCAGGGCCTGCCGGATATCGATGCCGTGGGGGTTATAGACGCCCCCATGAACATCGCTGACCGCGACTATCTTGCAGCCCATTTCATGAAGCAGACGAGCCGAAATGCTACCCACGTTGCCAAAGCCCTGGATGGCTACCGAGCAGCTATCGGGGTGGAGATCCATGGTCTTGAGCGCTTCACGCGTCACCACCTGTACGCCCCGGCCCGTGGCCTCCAGGCGACCCTCACTACCGCCGATAGCCAGGGGCTTTCCTGTAACTGAGGCGGGCACAGAGTAGCCTTGATGCATCGAGTAGGTATCCATGATCCAGCTCATGATCTGCGGGTTCGTATTCATGTCAGGAGCCGGAATATCGCTATTGGGGCCGATCAGGATGGAGATCTCGGTGGCATAACGGCGTGTGAGGCGTTCGAGTTCAGTGGAGGACAAGGTATGCGGTTCGCAGATCACGCCGCCCTTGGCGCCGCCGAAGGGGATGTTC
>JALYVR010000702.1:1062-3065 GCA_030853145.1 Chloroflexota bacterium
GCACACTTCCAGGTCATCCACATAGCCAGCGCGCGCACCTCGTCGAGCGACACTTCAGCGCCGAAGCGGATGCCACCTTTGGCCGGGCCACGGTTGATATTATGCTGCACACGGTAGCCGGTGAACATCTCTACATCGCCGTTATCCATGCGCACCGGAAAATTGACGATAAGTTCGCGCTTTGGCTTGCGCAAGATCGCGCGCATCGACTGTGACAGCCCAAGCCGTTCGGCCGCCTCATCAAATTGCGAAACAGCCACTTCATAGGGATTCAGAATGCCGACAACCATTAGTTTAAGAACCTCCTTACCATAGCCCGCATAGGCTATCTATGCAACAATGCATTGAGAAGCAACGATGCTTCAAAAATACTTCCATACATATAGGGACACGTTCGGCAAAGGCAAATAGGGGCTATCAGTGCTGCAACAGGTAGACATCTGACCAGTTACCGAAGTAGAGGCCATTGCCGTTCAGGGCCACACCATGCACCCACGAGGGTATCACGGCGGCTGTCGCCTGGTGATCGAGTGGCAGCCAGGCAACACCCTGGATAGCGATCTGCTCGGCCTGGTTGTACAACTGGATACGCGCATTGCCGGCGGACTGCTCGGCCTGCGTACACAACTGGTCGAATTGCGCATTATGCCAATCGCCGTTGTTATTCGGAGCCGTCGAGGTCAGGTTCAGCGTCAGCCAGTCATAGGGGTCCGGGAAATCGGCGCCCCACTGCGTAAAGCCGAACTGCACCGTGTGGGTCTGTGTCTCCTGGTTGTAGGAATTCAGATCCACCGAGCGCAATTTCACCTGGATACCCAGCGCCGTTTGCCACATCTGTTGCAAGGCGGCCGCCTCGTTCTCGGATACCTGCGAACCGGGATACGAGAAGGTGATCGGCGGGACCTGGCTCACATCGGGATAGACCGACTGGAGCAGGCTCTTGGCCTTGTTCTTATCGTAAGGAATGCCCTGGTAATTCGGCTGGTAGCCAGGCATACCGGGAGGGATAATCGTCGCCGCGGGCGTCACCGCGTCTTTAAAGATGGCGTGTGCCAGCTCCACCTTGTTGGTAGCATAGGCAAAAGCCTGGCGCACAGCGGGCTTATCGAACGGAGCCATCTTATTGCTAAAGAACAGAAGGTCGCTCTGCAACAACGAGTGCAGCGTGAAGCCAGAGATGGACCTGGCGATGGGCAGATCATTGGCAGGAATATTCCAGACAAAGTCATATTGCTTCGCCTGGTATCCCTTAAAGGCCGTGGACGGATCATTGACGAAGACCATATCCACTTCCGACAGTTTAGGCCTTGCTCCATAGTAGTGCGGGTTGGGTACCAGGACCATCTTCGTATTGTGATCCCATTCCTTGACCATAAAAGGCCCGGTCCCCATACCGCTCCCAGCGGCGTGATTGACCCAGTTCACCTGCCCATACTGGTTGATCAGGTTCTTATTCAAAGGGAAGTAGAGCGAGTTCGTCAGCACCTCAAGGAAGTAAGGGGTCGGCTGCGTCAGAGTGAACTGCAAGGTGCTGTTATCGATAGCTTTGACCCCGGCCAGCGTCTTTGTCTTGCCATTGGCCATGTCGTTCGCGCCCACAATCGAGCCTTCGAAGAAGCTGGCGATGCCCGACTTCACCTCTGGCAACAGGGCGCGCGTGAGCGTATAGACATAGGTCTGCGCGGTGACCGGCGTGCCGTCCGAAAAGGCGATGCCCGGCTTCAGGTGGAAGGTATACACCTTATTATCACTGGATACATCCCAGGTCGCCTGGTCGGGGAGGACATTCAAGTTTTTATCGCTTCTGACAAGACCACTATAGATCATGCCAACAGCCAGTGCCGAGTTGGCGTCCGGGCCGAGTGCGGGATCGAGGTCGCCGATATCGCGCGTCCCCACATTGGGAAAGCGCAGCACCTGGCGGGAAGCTGGCACGGGGGTACCGCTGGCATTCGGCGACGTACTGGCACCGCCGCAAGCCGCCAGGATCACCAGCAACACAC
>JALYVR010000095.1 GCA_030853145.1 Chloroflexota bacterium
CGTACAAGGAGAGGCAGGTGGTCATGGATTGACATGTGAGTGACAACTTTTGTCAGAATGCGGAAGGCGAGGCAGGTGGTCCCCAGAAAATGAAGGCAGGTGTTCATTGAACGCCTTTTGACAAAAAAGAAAACCGGCATCCTCATCGCTTCTCACTGCTCGCTTCCTGTGGAACGGCCTGTGAAGCACTTGGAGGACAACGGTTTTTCAAGAAGAGCGGGAGACGGGGCTCGAACCCGCGACAGCCTGCTTGGAAGGCAGGAACTCTACCACTGAGTTACTCCCGCATACTGGCTCGTAGTGCATGCAGACAAGAGCGTGAGCGCATCAATCGGGGTGCGCGGATTTGAACCGCGGACCTCATGGTCCCAAACCATGCGCGCTGCCAACTGCGCTACACCCCGCCAACTGTGCTGCTCTCGTTTCCGAAGGCACTCGCACTATAGCACTTTTGTAGCGATGTGTCAAGTACTTGTTCAGGCTACTGGCCTCGTCTGCGCCGGTAGCGAAGCTTGAGCAGGAACAGGTGCCAGCGTGTCGCCAGTCCGTTGAGTGGGTTGCGACGGAGTGGTGTGACGTTCCCGTAGCGTGTCGATTGCGTTGAGTAGCGCCGGCGAAGAACAAACGGCGAGATCGCCACAAACAGAAGACAGAGCGCGCTGATGATCGCCAGCACACCCGTGAAAATATTTCCCTCGTGCTGGACATAGGCGAAGCCGCCAGCGAGGAGAGCCGCGATGACGCACGTAATAAGAGACCACTCGGTGGCCCCAAAGCTGAAATTGAGAGATGGGAAATGACGCTGTTGTATATTCATACGATGCTCCGCTCTCAGGCGCGATCGCCCACCAGGTCTCTGCCCTCGGCCACCCTTAGGCTCTGTTTGTTCCAGGTTACGTAAGATCTCCTCGATCTCACGTTCATATTTGTTCGGCATGGCTGCTCTGCTTCCTTGAACGAACTTGCCAAAACGCCCTTATTTAATGATACCAACTTCTACGCGTTCAGGCAAGGGTTCTATCTCTCAATTTTATCACTTTCACGAAGTGATCTGAAGAAGACCCTTGATTCTCTCTACCAGGTCGAGTGGATGAAATGGTTTGGTAATGTGCTCGGCCGCGCCTAGATCAACGCTGATACGCTCATAAATGTTTTCAGCGCGAGCCGTCATGATAATCACAGGGACCTGCCGGGTCTGCATATCAGCGCGCAGGCGGCTGAAAATCTGATAGCCATCCTGGCCTGGCATCATCACATCCAGGATTATCAGGTCCGGCGTGAATCTGGCGAGCAGGCTCTGTAGTTGCTGTCCATCGGAGGCCACAGCCACTTCAAACCCATTCCGACTGAGCACAAAATGCACGATTTCACGGATTTCCTTATCGTCGTCAACCACAATGATATGCTTTACCATGTGCGTCTTCCGGCCTTCCCCTCTTCTCAATGAGCCTATCTGTCTATTCATCATTCACCATGGTTCCCATTCTACTCTATAGTATAGTTTGGTTTGCTTCATGCGGTCAATCCACACCGGTTTGCCTGGTTGCCTGCCAGGCGGTTGACTCTGCCTGTTGCCTCTGCTATCATAGGGTAAAGAAATGTCGACTCAGTAGTAGTGTTAGGGGGGGAAAACCATGGTCGTATCCCCGTCTTGGCAATCCATCTTACAGCGTATTATCAAGACGCCCACCGAACGCCAGCGCCTGGCAACCGCTCTTGGTGTCACCACCATGACGCTCACGCGTTGGGGCAATGAAGAGTCCAATCCCCAGCGCCCACACCTGATTCGCCTGGTACAGGTGGTTCAGCCGCAACACCGCCAGGAGTTGCTTGAAGCCCTCAGGCGCAGCTATCCAGAGATCGAGTCGTGGTTGAAGGATAGCTCCACTGAACAGGTCGCCGCCGAGTTCTTTGCCCAGGTGCTCAATATGCGCACGACGACGATCGAATCGCTGCGTTTCTGGCATATTAGCGACCTGGTACTGAAGCAGGCTCTCGTCCAGTTGGACCCCAATCAGCTTGGCATGGCGATCACGCTTGTGCAGTGTATGCCACCGCGCCCCGATGGCAAGATCCGCAGCCTGCGCGAGCGCGTTGGCAAGGGGACACTCCCCTGGACGGCGGACCTGGAGCACCTGGCGCTCTTCCTGGGCATGGAGTCGCTGGCAGGCTACGTAGTAGACTCGTGCCGCGTGCAAAGCATCGAAGACTTGCGTAAACATCATCTTGTCCCCGCCTATCAGACCGACTTCGAGATCAGCGCCGCCGCGCATCCCATCTGGTTAGGCGGACGGCTCGCGGGCTGTCTCCTGGTGTCCAGCACACAACTGGGCTATTTTTCACAACAACGTATGGCCCTGCTCGCTGTATTTAGCGATTTAATTTCACTGGCCTTCGATAAGCGCGATTTTTACCCGCCAGGCCAGATCGAACTGCGACCGATGCCGGCTCCTGAGAAGCAGCGTCCTGTTCTGGTGACCTTCCGCCAGCGCGTCGCTGATGCCCAATATACGTTGCACCTGAATAACGCCGATGCCGAACAAAAGGCCTGGCAAGACATCGAGGAAGAGTTGCTCGCTATGAAAGAGTAGAGCAGAGCACACCTCCAGTCTGCTCTGATCCGCATCGGGCCGCCATACCCCGTGAGGACCTGTCAGTCGATCCCGTGCTTGCGCATAAGGTAGCGCAGGGGATCGACTTTCGTCATGCCCAGTAGTTCGGCCGCCCGTGCCCGGTTGTGGCCTGCCTGCTCTAGAGCGGCACGCACAAAATGCTGCTCTACTCGCTCCAAAACTGTGTCCAACGGCAATGCATCAGGTGGATGAATACTGAGCCACTGCTCCCAGTGATCATGCTCTGGCTCACTTTGCTGATCTGTGGAGCCTACGATCTCCTGGGGCAGATGCGCGGGCAAGATCTCATCACTATTGCTAAGAATCATCGCCCGTTCGATCACATTCTTGAGCTCGCGCACATTTCCGGGCCAGGCGTAAGCGCCCAGGAGGCGCTGGGCCTCTGGGGCGATGCGCCTGACATTGCGGCCCAGGGACTTGTTAAAATCCTCCACAAAGCGCGCCGCGAAGAGCAAAATATCATGGGGCCGCTCACGCAGCGGCGGTAGCTCAATGCGCATGACCGCGAGGCGATAGAACAAATCTTTGCGGAACAGCCCTTGCTCCATGGCCCGCTCCAGGTCGCGATTCGTCGCGGCCAGCACACGCACGTTGATATGGACCTCCTTGCTGCCCCCCAGGCGAAAAAATGACCGTGTTTCCAGCACCCGCAGCAATTTGGCCTGCATATCAAGCGGCATCTCGCCAATCTCGTCCAGGAACAGGGTGCCTCCATGTGCCAGCTCCAGCAGCCCGCGCTTCTGCTTTTTGGCATCGGTAAACGCGTAAGGCTCGTAGCCGAACAGCTCGCTCTCAAGCAGGTTATTGGCGATGGCCGCGCAGTTGAGCGGGTGGAATGGGCCGGAAGCGCGCTGGCTCTGCTCATGGATCGCGCGTGCCACAACCTCCTTGCCGGTTCCGCTTTCACCTGTGATCAGCACCGATGCCATGTCGCTATGGGCCACGCGTGCTACGATGTCGAAGACGGCCCGCATGCGATCACTATGGCCGATGATGTAGTTGAAATGGTAGTTATCACTGCGCTCGCGCCGCAACTGGCGCAGTTCGCGGTACATCGCGCTCGTTTCTACGGCCCGCTGCACTACCAGCAGCAGTTCTTCCAGACCAAAGCCTTTGAGCAGGTAGTCTGAGGCCCCCAATTTCATGGCCGCGACGGCGCTCTGCACATCACCGTAGGCCGTCAGCATAATGACCGGTAGCTCAAGGTCATCTTTGCGGATCTGCTTCAGCACATCCAGCCCGTTGATGCCGGGCAGCCGCAGGTCGAGTAGGAGCAGGTCGATATTGCTCTTCTGAATCTCTTGTAGTCCAGCCTCTCCATCAGGTACCGTGATGATCTCGTAGCCCTGTTTTCGAAGGTAGCGCGCGATCTGGTGTGGTAGATGTGGCTCATCATCAATGATGAGGATTGTCAAACTCACAGGTGTGTTTCCCTTCCATCCCGAATCTCTTCCCCTTCATGTCCCTCTTCCTGTGTAGCGGATAACGGCAGGCGCACGGAGAAAGTGGCGCCGTAGCCAAGTCGGCTTTGCACCACAATATGCCCCTGGTGATCTTCGATCAGACGCTGCGTAATTGGGAGACCCAGGCCAATACCGTGTGCTTTGGTAGTAAAAAACGGCTGAAAAATAAGCTCAAGTTGATCGGGAGGGATGCCTACTCCGGTGTCACTCACCGCTATTTCAAGCCAATCATGTTGTTGCTGGTATACCTCCTGAGCCGGTACCGTCTGGATCTCAAATGTGCCGGAGGCCTCTCTCACGTTGCGCACAGGCGCGTCTGTCGCTGCTGTCGACGGCGGAAGTGCCTGCTCCTGTGGAGAATCTGCTGGCTGTGAGCCTGCCCCCTCTGCGCTGCCATCTGGCGCTGCGGCATGCACGACCTGGAAGGATACTGTGAGCACTCCCCCTTCGAGCATCGCCTGCACGGCATTTGTGTAGAGGTTAAATAAGACCTGCTCCACCTGTGCGATGTCTACCTGGAGTGGGGGAACGCGCGCTTCTTGCTGATCGGTATTCGTGTGATAGACGCGATGCACCTCCACACCCGCCTCGGTAAAGTGGGACTGCATAACGTGCAGCACATGTTCATTGAGTTTCACCAGGTCACAGGTGACGCGGTGCAGTTGACTGGGCTTCGCGAAGAGCAGGAGATCGCGCACAATATTGTCCAGTCGCTCTACCTCTTCGAGGACAACGGCTACCGATTCCTGCGCGCTCGCGCTCACTTCACCGGCGCAAGGTTTCTCCACGTCAGGAGAAGCTTTCGTCAAATCGTCCATGAGCATCTGCATGGTAATCTTGATAGAGGCCAGGGGGTTGCGTACCTCGTGAGCGACGTTGGCGGCCATTCTCCCCAGCGCGGCCAGCCGGTCCAGGCGCCGCTTCTCCTCCTCCAGGCGCCGCATCGAGGTCACATCATTGAAGGTTGCTAACAGGCCCATCTGTTCACCGCGATCATTGCGCAATGGCAGCACGGTGACATCCAGGACGACCTCCTGCCCCTGACGATCAAGCGTCACCAGGATTTCGTTCTTCACCCTTCCGGCCGGTAGCGCGTTGTATGCCATGTGCAGGTAGCCATCCAGGTCAAGGATCTTCTGGACCGGCTGGCCCAGCATTTCATACGGGTGATAGCCCAGCATGGCGGCTGCCGCGCGATTGAAGGTGGTGATCCGCCCCTGCAAATCAACCGTTATCAATCCGCTGGGGATACTCTCCAGAATAAGTTCTTTCATGCGCTGGTCGTCGAGTACCTTGCGTAGCAGTTTGCGCGCCTCGTTGCGCGCCTCCACGACCTCTGTCATCAGGTGCATATTCTCTAGCGCGGCGCTCGTCTGGCTTGCCAGCACCTGGAGCATCATATTTTCCTCGTGGCGTAGTTTCCAGGGGCGGTAGTATGCTCCTACGATGACCCCCAGTACTCGTGGCCCTTCCTCTCCACGCGTGCGCGTTACTCCGCTCCGATTGCTGGCTATACCACTGCTGACCAGGGGGAAAGCGAAGAAGGTCTTGATATTTGTCGCTAAGTGGCTGAAGTACTCGGCGGACCCCGCGTCGCCCGGCCGTTCCAGGATGAGGGGCGCCGGCTTCGATCCGCTTTGCCCATTGATGCGACGCAGTAGCGCCTGGCGCAGCGTGAGCGCGATCCAGGGCGTGGCCTCCTCCGGGGTGGAGTGGACAATGAGTTCGCACAGATCAACGGTGGCGATCTCTTTTGTGCGCTGGATCACGATGCTGCGTAGGCGCTCCAGGTCCTGTGTGGCATAGTTCATCTGGCTGCCGATGCTGTTGAGTAGCGAGAGTTCATGGTTGCGCTTTTGCTCGCGTTCCAGCAGGCGTGTGTTCTCCAGCAGCATTGCTACTACACCTGCCACCGCCTCCAGTATCTGCACCTCCTCCTGGCCCCAGGAGTTGCTGGGCATGGTCTCTGGTATGTTCTCGGTGGCGGGTGCGGCTCCTGCCGTTGGGGCATGCGCGGCGTTCTCATTACGAATAGCGACCAGCACTCCTATCGCCCGTTGCCGGTAGATGAGTGGGACCGCTACAAGGGTAGGATCTGGATTTTCGACCGGGGCGGTCGCCGTTCCGCGTAGTCGCCAGGCCCGTGCCTCCGGCCTATCGCTGTTCAGATCGATAGGATTGATCTGCACGACAGACAGCAGAGAGGTTGACCAGCCGGGCTGCTCATCGAACGTGCCTGCTGCAAATTGCAGCGTTTCCCCCATGCGCTGGTAAATTAAAACATATTGGCATGTGAGTAGACTCGCCAGGCGCCGGGGCAGGCTATCCCGCAGCGTGCGATAGTCAGTGACAGCGCTAAACTCATTGAGGATTGCCGTTAACACGGCGGGGGCGCTCAGGCGCTTCTGTTGTTGCTCCACTCTCATCACATACTCCCCACGCGGGCAAAGCCTTTTGCTCGAGTCTCTTTCTCGTTTCTAACTATACCAGATAGGGGCTGGTTTTGCACGCACCGAGGCCTATATATGAAGATATTGCCACTTTAGAGGCCTGCGAACGTGCTCTCCCCTTCCTATTATGAAGATACGCTCATAATTTTGGGCTTGAAGGCCATGATTGTGCTTGCAATGGTTGTATGGCTTCAGCAAACACGCTACAATAGAGGAAACGATAACTATTTTTATGGCCGTAAGCAGTCTTTTGTAAAGTGAGATGGTGTACGTATGCAACCAATCAACGAGACGCAACACTCGCTGCCTGAGAATGGCAGTGAAGGGCGCACGCACGGCAAGTCCTCTCTTCCCCCGCTCTCCCATTCTCCTATGGCTCCGCGCTGGGCCGCTATTCTTGGGATACTAGCTATTGGTGTGATCTACGCCCTGCTTCCTGAGGAGTTGACTATCGGGCCAAATTGGCTGCTGCTGGTGGTCGAAGGTATTTTGATCCTCCCCTTTGTGGTCGTCTGGCTCATGCGGCGCGAATTCCCACCCATGGCCGAGCGCGTTCTCGCGCTTATCATTCTGGGCGTGGTGACCGTGGCCCTGGCTGGTGGTATCGCATTCCTTATTAGTAGCCTGCCACACAATACACAAGCCGGCTTCCTGTTACGCTCCGCCGGGCTTATCTGGTTCTTCAATGTCTTTGTCTTCGCCCTCTGGTATTGGGAGATCGACGGCGGTGGCCCAAGAAAACGTCACCAGTCAGGCCACCTGGCAGCGGATTTTATGTTTCCCCAGCAGGCCGATGGCAAACCTGGAATCTGGGTGCCGCACTTTCTCGATTATCTCTTTCTAGCCTTCACAGCCGCCACCGCCCTGAGCCCAGCGGATACCTTTCCGCTGACGCGCAAGGCCAAGGGCCTCATGATGATAGAAGCCGTGCTCTCGATGGTCACTATCGTGCTGCTTGCGGCGCGCGCGGTGAACATTCTTTAGAATCTATGCTGAGTTCCAGAGGAGACGACAATGGAGGTGGTTGTAGCCAGGCGCGTCAGCGGCCAGCTACAACCACCTCCATTGTTTGTGCAGACAGGCGAGTTCGGTCAGGAGATGCTGTGACCCTGCCTTGCGTGATCCTCTCGCATATAGAGGGCCGGTTCATGCAGAGGAGGGGGCCATAGTCTGCCCCGGCGGCATCGTTCGTCTGTGTGCCAACAGATGCATCACTCGGCGCTTAAGACTCGCGCCGGGCCTCATCTGCCTGCTGTGCCAGATCATGCAGGAATGCAAAGAACTCCGGCGGTTGGCCGATGAAGAGTCCATCGTCCGTCAGGGCCTTGACCGCGCCCATGGCGGCTCCTTTCGTCTCGGTCGGGCGAATGATCGAAACTGCCGGGAACTTACGGCTGAGGAAGACGGTTGGCTCGGGCATAATCAGGTTGGTCTGAAAGTCCTCCCCGCCAAAGGGAGCGGCATTAAGGTTGGGAAAGACTAATCCATTGGTGGGGTCAGTCACGACTACCGCATTGCCTGCCTTGTCATGCCAGGTCTGAAAGTGCGAAGTCTCGGTGGGGCCGATGCTGAGCAAGATGCGCAAGACTTCTGGATTGGAGACTCGCTGTGCCAGTGATGGGTAGAGGCTGGAACCACCTTGCTCGATAAACCCGAAATGGAAGGCCGCCGTGTTAACGATGGCCTGGAGATGTTTCATGTCGTTGAGATCGCCATCGTTTCTAGGAATGGCCGGAAACTGCCCTTTGCTCAAACCTGGAATGGCTTGAGGGAACGTATCACCAAGATCGGGGTTCCCCGTGCGGCTGCGGTACTTCGTCCACCAACTGGTGTCCACGGTGAGTTGCATGAGGTTGGTGATCCGGGGGATTTGCTGGGCGCCTGTCGCCTGGCTGCTCGGCAAAGTGTGAAAGCGATGCAGATCGACCGGGTCCGCGCCCTTCGACTTCAGGTATGCGTCGATGAACGTGAAGTGGCTGATCTCATCCTCGGTATTGTCGTGGATATACTGGGACATATCCTGATCCAATGGTATAAAGGCCTGGGTGTAGGCTGCGTTTCCGCTGCCTCCTGGGACTTCGTGATCCTGGATGCCCCCCAGTTCGTTGTATTGTTGCCACAGGTCGCTCTCGATAATTTCGGCTGCGGCCAGGAACCTGAGAATCGCTATGTCTCCCCGTGTGAGATGGCTACTTCGATCGCTCCCTGTCTGAGCGAAAGCCGGTACTCCATTGGCCAGCAACGCGGCGCCGATGGCTCCCGCGCCCCCTACCGCAAGTCCCTTGCGCAAGAAGGAACGGCGGCCAGCAGCATCTTCTGTGTAGTGCGCTTTTTGACGCATAATATCCTCTCTTCGAAACGTTTACACGCTTCGCTCTAAAAACTTTTTCGTCATAACTCCAGAGAGACACTGCCCTGGTGCAAAATCCATTGACCTTTTCGTTTCCCTACCGAGGGATACAATCAGGCATTTATATATTGTACCTGTGTCAATCTGCTATAAGAAGATTGTCATAGGATAGTGTGTCCGCTGAGCTATAGATGCATGTCACTTGTGGGGCCCCATAAAGCGCTGATGCACTATTGATCAATACGTAGGATAGTTACAATGGAGCGAAGAGCCTGATTTTATAAGACAACTCATCGTGTGATTAAAATTACACGCATTGACTCAGAAGGCTCCGCGCGCCCGCAGATACGGAGCCGCCACTGCGCACCGTTTCACGAATGCGTTGGATCATCGTGTCTTTCTCAATTTCTAAGCGCTATCACTTGCAAATTGCGAGGAGCATTGCGATCATGAACAAAGAAGCACACCACATTCTTATAGTCATAAATAGCTCTAGCTAGAGGCGATACACGACCTCTTTACCGTTATCGTCTCCCCCTCTTCTCACGATGCTGTGCTGCGGGGTGGTTGATGCTACCTCACGCCCTTGCTTGAAGACATAGAGCCTGGCCGGGATAAGCCGCAGCGCCTCGAAGGCCGTCGGCGCATCGAGCACGAGGAAATCGGCGGGCTTGCCCTCTTCAATGCCGTAGCGGTCCTGAATGCGCAGAACTCTGGCCGCGTTGGTGGTAATCAGGTCCAGCACGTCGTCGATCTCTTCGTAGCCGCTCATATGACACAGGAAGAGCGCCAGTTGGGCCGCGGCCAGCATATCGCCCCGGCCCAGCGGGAACCAGGGGTCCATAATCGAATCGTGGCCAAGCGCTACGTTGACGCTCGCCGCCAGCAGTTCTTTGACGCGGGTGATGCCCCGGCGTTTGGGATAGCTATCGAAGCGGCCTTGCAGCACAACATTGTCAAACGGGTTGGCGATGACGTTGACCTGCGCACGCGCCAGCAGGCGGATGAGCTTGAAGGCGTAGGCGTTGTCGTAGGAATGCATGGCCGTACAGTGGCTGGCGGTGACGCGTCCCTGCCAGCCCTGCTCAATGGTGTCTGCCGCCATGATCTCCGTAAAGCGTGAGGCCGGATCGTCGGTCTCGTCGCAGTGGCAGTCGATGTCGCGGTTGAACTCTTTGGCCAGCGCGAAGGCGTAATGCACGTCCTCAACTCCCATGTCCCGTGTCCATTCGTAGTGCGGAATACCACCGACAAGATCGCAGCCCAGCTCCATAGCTCGTCGCATCAACTCGCGACCATTGGGGAAGGACAGAATGCCATCCTGGGGGAAGGCCACCAGTTGCAGATCGCAGATATCATGCACCTCCTCGCGCACCTCTAGCAGCGCGCGCAGCGCCGTCAGCTCTGGATCGCAGACATCCACGTGACTGCGAATATGCAGCGTTCCCTGCGCCACCTCCCAGCGCACTTCTTCCAGTACGCGCTGTTTGACATCCTCGCGCGTCAGGCTCGGCTTGCGTTCGCTCCAGATCTGAATGCCTTCGAGCAGGGTCCCGCTGCTATTGTAGCGTGGCTGCCCGACCGTCAGCACCGCATCCAGGTGGACATGCGCATCGATAAGAGGCGGCGAGACGAGCCGGCCGCCGGCGTCGATCTCGCGCGCCGCATTGTCGGCAGGCAGTTCGGTCGCGATTTTCGCGAAGCGTCCATCCTGCACCGCGATATCCACGCTCTCCTGGCACCGATGCAGGCGCGCGTGGCGCACGATCAGGTCATATTGCATAGCATGGTTTCCTTTCATGTCAAAATCAAGCTTCTCTGAACAATATGACACAAGGTGTCAAGCAATCAGAGATATACTCACCAGGTGTCACCTGAATTTGAAACGGCATCGACATATGAGAAAGAGGAGATACCTATGCACTATGGTCTGGAACTTCCGAATATGGGGATTGGCCCGCGCGCACTTGCCGACATCGCTTGCCTGGCGGAGGAGGCGGGATGGGACGGCATTTTTCTCGAAGACTACATCGTTCACTGGAGTGCCAGAGATGCGCCCACCTATGATCCCTGGATCGCACTTGCGGCCATGGCCTCACACACGGAGCGCATCCGCCTGGGTACCATGGTCACTGCGCTATCCCGGCGGCGCCCCTGGAAGCTGGCGCGTGAGGCGGTCACATTGGATCACCTCTCCAATGGCCGCCTGATTCTGGGCGTGGGCCTGGGTGATGTGAGAGAACCAGGCTTTGCTCAGGTCGGGGAAGTCACCGATACCAGACAGCGAGCTAGCATGTTAGACGAGGCGCTGGCAATCGTAGTGGGTTTGTGGAGCGGACAGCCATTCAGCTACCAGGGCGAACACTACCAGGTACATGATGTGACGTTTCTGCCAACACCCATCCAGAAACCGCGCATCCCCATCTGGATTGGGGCCACCTTGCCGCATAAAAGGCCAATCAGACGCGCCGCGCGCTGGGATGGTATTCTCCCCTATAAGGATACCGGCGATGGAAGCTGGCAGGATATAACGCCCACGGAGGTCCAGGCGTTGAAGGCGGAGATAGAGGCTCAGCGTACACTATCCACGCCTTTCGATATTCAGATCGGTGGCCGCCGGCGCGGTCCCGACTGGGAGCAGGAGCGCGACCTGATCAGGTCGCTTGCTGAGGCAGGAGCGACCTGGTGGGG
>JALYVR010000703.1 GCA_030853145.1 Chloroflexota bacterium
GGCTTGATGCGCTGATTGGCGTGACACGCGCGATCAATCGCGCAGCTACGAAACGGGGGAGATAGCCCCACTTAGTTGATTCCAGAGCACGAAGCCGGGCATTTCGCCCGGCTTCGCCTGCCTACTCTTCTCCATGAGGCGGGATAGTGAATTGTGCCGCCGCCGCCACTAGCACGGATGGGTCGGCACGGTAGGTTTGCAAACGCGCGCGCTGCTCTTCGCTCCAGCTATTGGACTCTTCAGCTTGCGCGACGAGAGCGGCGAGCGCGATCCTGCGCAGGCGCTCATCCTGGCTTGTGGCCAGCACCTTCTCCAGGCGGACCAGCTCCTTGCTATCAGGCCGGCTGACTGCTCCATATCTGTCTATCACGAGATCGAGCATACTGCATGCCTGGTGGAGTGCATCCGCGTGCAAGGCGCCCGTCGCGGCTGTCTCTGCCAGCAACTGTGCCACCTCATCCCAGGGAAGCGAGACGAAGGCCAGTTCAATACGCAGGCCGATGGTGAGTGGATCGACGGCCAGCGCCTCTATCATAGCCCTCACGACCGCAACAAGCTGCCACCTGTTGATGGGAAGCGCCTTTTGTAGTACCGAGACAATCGCCAGCAGCGCGCAGCGATTGGGGGCCAGGTGCCCGCTGGCCGCTCCAATCATTGGAGCGTCGCTGGCCATGCAGGTGCCAAAGATCGCGCTCGCTGCGGCTACACAGATATCATCGTGCTCCGTGTCCATGACTGCCAGCAATTGTGAGAGCAGTGCCTGGCCTTCGTCGGCCTCTGGCAGGCGCGTGCAGCCATTGAGCACTGCGGCGCGCATATCCACTTCTGGCCGGGCTAGCAGGAGAGCGAAGAGATGCATCAGTCGCTGCTGGGCTTTGAGCGACAGGTGTTCCCCCGCGATATGCGTCAGGGTGATGGTATTCCACTCGGCGAAGCGGAAAAAACTGTACATGGGCTGTTGATAGTACTGGCTGCCCCGGAAGCGTTTGCGGGCGTGATAGGCCTGTGCCAGGGTATGACCACTCCCTATGCGCGCCGTGCTCAGCGCGATAATCTTATCGGCCGATCTGGCCTCGCGTTCCAGGATGGACCATGCCTCATCGCGCTCCAGATGGCGCCAGAGCGCGCGCATCAGGGCCACGCGTACATCGCGGTGCAGCTCTTGACGATCCAGTGCCAGCAGCTCTTGATAGGCCTCCTCGCCTGGTAGCTCCCCCAGCAACCGTACCACCTCTTTGGCAATCGTCACTTTCGTGAAAGGGATGGCGCGTAACAGGGTCAGCGTTTCGTGAGGTGGGGCCGCCAGTAAAAATGGCCGCAGGGCATAGATGGCGCGCACGGCTCGCTGATCGTGGAGTGCGGCTTGCAAGACTGGGATGCCTTGCCCGCTATCAAGCCTCCTCAAAAGAAGCAAGGCGGTATCGCGCACGAGCGGGCGCTGGTCGTTTGCCAGAGCCAGCATGTGTCTGGCAGGAATAGCAGGCAGAGCCGTCAGTTGTGCGATGGCTCGCATGATCGTTTGCTGGTTGCTGGAGGTATCGTTGATGACCCTGAGTAGCGTGCGGGCGAAGCGTGTCTGCTGCCGCGCGGTCCAGCGCATGAAGCCTCTCGTCAGCGGTTGAGGTTTGCGTCTCCTCCTGCGATATCTCTCTTCTCTTATGTCTATGTTGCTAAAGAGATCGCTGTACTTCTTTTGCGCGAGGAAGGGCGTGAGCAGGTCCTGACGATAGCGGTGCAGGTAGGTTACTACTGCTGGATAGGTGATCCAGTCGCTGCGGCTCTCAAGAAGCTGGGGGATGAGTTGCGCGGCGCGCGCTGGCCGATATTTGTTGATGGTTGCCAGGGCCGTCTCGCCAAATTGGAAGGAGTTATGTTGTAAGGAGCGATTTTGGGTGAGCGCCAGTTCGAGTATGTCCAGCAAGGCGTCAAATGCACGCACCCGCTTGCCAAACAGCGCGATGACATAAATGAGGATATCCCAGTTCTCTTGCGCTACCCAGGAGGCGAGCACGGGATGCAGGGCGGGTCCGATCTGGCGCATGTCGGCATCCGAGATCTGGTCCTCGATGCACCCACGGCGAGACGTGAGACCGCGAGCCTGCGCGACGGTCGCGATCTGGGCGGCGCTCCACTCTGGCGCGCAGGCTAGTAGCCTGGTGAGCAGGCGCAGTAATTCACCGATGGTGAATGATGAGGAGTCAAAGGCGTTGATGGCGCCCTGCATGATCTGTTCAAGATCGCCCAGATGCTCTCTGCGCCAGATGCCGCGTGGTAACTCTGCCAGGCTGTCCATCATGGCCCCACATACCGGGTCCGGTTCATGCATGTGCGCGCGCACAATTGCCAGTACTTCGGGTAAGCGGTCGCGCTCATAACGCACGACCTGTATCAGTGTACATAAGGCCAGCGTGCGTATGCCCTGACTGGGATCGTGCAGAAATGGATCGAGTACGCCGCGAGCTTCCTCCCAGGCTAAAAAAGCCGCGTAGGGCAAACGCTTTTCGAGATGTGTCGCGAGCGTCGATAAGGCCAGGTGGCGTCGTCCTTCCTGCTCGCGCATAGGGCGAGGAAGCAGGGCTACGATATCTGCTGAGATGTAACCCTGTGCATTACGCCAGCTATGCGCAAACGTGGCATAGATCAGCGCGCGTCTTTCCGGTTTTATACGGCGCAGCCACGTCTCGGTGCCGTAGTAGCCCAGCGTCGTTGGATGCGTTTTATGGAGAACGAATAGGCGCTCATTATCCAGCCGGTGTGCCACGCTACTGAAGTCCATCTCACCCAGGTCTTTTCCCCGCAGCGCAAGATTAGCCATCTGCTCAGGCCGTTGCAAGATCAGCGCCTGTAGATCGAGGCGGTTGAGAGGCACAGAATGCATCAGGGTCTCAACCAGCAGCAAGGCGTGATCTGGCTGTATATGCGCCACAATGGGGAGCATCCCGTTCGCGAAAGCCAGGAGTTGTAAGTCAAGGTTGCTGGTCACCTCGGCCCTGGCCTGAAGCAGTGTAGAGGCAATCGTTGGATGGTGATGGGCGAGCCGGCGCCAATCGACCAGTCTCAGCG
>JALYVR010000704.1 GCA_030853145.1 Chloroflexota bacterium
GCTGACTACCTGCTCAGGAATAGACACCGATAGGTCGCCGCCCAGGATCATGGCGTTGATGCCCACTACCCTGCCGTCGGCGTTGAGCAACGGTCCACCGGAGTTCCCCGGCGCGAGCAACACGTCCGACTTGATGTACTTCGTGGTCAGGTCGTCGTCGATCTTGACCGAACTCATGGCGCTGACGATGCCGGCGGTCACCACCCAGCGTTGGCCCCAGGGATGGCCGATGGCGAAGACCCACTCGCCGACGCGCAGCCGCGCTGAGTCGCCGACCGGGAGCGCCTTCAGATTGTCGCCCGTGACCTGGAGCAGCGCGAGGTCCAGCCGGGGGTTGCGATGCAGCACCGTCGCCTCCAGCATGCGCCCATCTACGAGTGCTACCTGGACCCGCGCGTCATCGCTGGCAACCACGTGGTTATTGGTGATGATGCGGCCATCCTCGTGCCAGATGACCCCGGTCCCGCCTCCCCGCCCTTCCGTGTGAACCTGCACAATGCTCGGTTGCACGCGCTCAAAAATCTCTACGAGCGCGCTTGAGAACGCGTCGGGCAGCGGGAACGACGATTGTGCCGCATGAATTGATGTTTGTGCCATGGTATTTCCTCTATAGGGATATATAGGGGTATGCCATGTGGGTACTTTGAGGGTACTCGCATGGCATATCCCTATAGCTTATTTGCGTTCGCCGATAGTGACCTGGAGGGTTTGCAGAGTATTGCCGCGCATAACCTCGAGCGGAACGTTCTTGCCTACGCGGTCGCCGACCAGCAGGAGTTGGAGGGCCTCCGCGTCGTTGGTTGGTTGACCGTCGAGTGTGAGCAGGATATCGCCAAGGATCAGGCCGGCGTGTTGCGCGGGACTGTCATCGTCGACCTTGAC
Source organism: Chloroflexota bacterium (assembly GCA_030853145.1). Classification (GTDB taxonomy): domain Bacteria; phylum Chloroflexota; class Ktedonobacteria; order Ktedonobacterales; family Ktedonobacteraceae; genus JALYTT01. The sequence goes on from JALYVR010000704.1 coordinate 883, forward strand.
GATAAGCAGACCATGCTCCTGTGTGCGCCCGGCACGCTGGCTGGTTGGCAGGTCTACCAACTGGCTACTGATGCCCAGGTAGCCACGTTTCACATAGCCTTGCCTGGTCAGCGTGTCGGCAATATTGCGGGCAAGCTGCATAGGGATAGCCAGCGCGATGCCCTCCACAATCCCGGTGGTCAATATGCCCAGAACGCTTCCCTGGACATCGATGAGCGGCCCGCCTGAGAAGCCTGGGTAGGGGGTGGCGTCGGTGCGAATGTAGCGTTCGAGTGCTATGCCGCGCCCAGTGCGTAGCGGCCCGCCAACAGCGCTGACGATGCCGGAGCTGGCCATCGGTCCATCATGCGCGGCCCGCCCCATCGCGATGGTCAGTTGGCCGACGCGTGCCTCATGTTCGGTTGCTGCTGCGGCTTCAATGCCGAGCGCCTCCACGCGCAGAACCGCGAGATCGCTTGCCGGATCACGACCAACGAATTGCGCCGCCAATGTGCGCCCGTCATGCGTCTCGATCGTCAGATTGTCTTCGCGCTCAAGCACATGATTGGCCGTCAGCACCACGTCGGGCGCGTAGATGATCCCGCTGCCCGGCTGTCGCTGCCGGCCATTGACGAGTACGAGCGCCGGGTTGATGCGCTCAACCGCGTCCGCCATCTGATCTGAAAGTGTACGTAACAGGTGTGTGCCTGTGTTGCTTGTCGATTGTTGTGTCATAGTTGTCCTTGTAGAGCATGAACTAGACAGAATGCATGCCTACTTTCCTTGCGCTTACTATATGCTATGGGACCGCCAGCGTATATCAGTCATTTCGCTAGTTTATGACCTGTAGAAACAGTCAGGTAGAAATTGCCAGGAGGCACCCGGTGTCCTCATAAATGGCATTCAAGTGCCGCCCATGACCGTTTCAAGACATTGTAGACCGCTTCATTGCCAGATATACTCCTGGCAGGTGGGACATGGCATCCGCGTTGGAATATGGCGCCCGCGAGGGGCGCCACTACACCTAAGCCGTTGAGTGAAGCTTGATGAAGCAGTAGGTGCTTATAAGCTGGACCGATGTGTAAGGAGTGAGTGTATTCATGCCCATTGTAGTTGTCCTGGCCTGTATGGTCTTTGGTATCGAATTGCTCTATTACGTGTTCTTCATTCCTGACCCGAAGCAGAAGCCTCTGACCTTCTCTGCTCTGGATAAGTACCTGGGCGTGGCAGCATACACCGTCGCGTATGTGCTGTCGCTGCTAAGGGCGCCCCTGGGGCTGCTTCCGTACCTGGTGAAGATCGTGATCTTCTTTGGTCTCAAGGTGCGCTACGAGTCTGCGCGCAGCACCTATTTCCGCGAAGTGCTCAATATGCTCGGTGATGTGCTGAATCTCGGCGGCAGCTCTCTCTGTATATTTCTTATAGTCGGAAAACCAGCCAGCGCGTTGCCAGGCCTCATCCTCTATCTGCCGATCTGGGCCGAATGCGTGCGCCTGCTCACGGAACGTGTGCCCATTATATATAGTGCCGCCTGGCAGCTTACGCCCCATAAGCGCGTGGCGCGTCTGCTGCTGGCTTGCCAGCATAGCGGGTTGCCCTGGCGGGTGATAGCGCGTTGCCTGGCTCGCTATTGTCGTTACTATGCGCCTGTTGATGCTGAACGGGCCGCCTATGTGCTGGAGACACTCAAACAGCGCGCGAGGCAAGATGGCGATCTCGCGTGCAGGCTTGAATATATGCACGCGTTTCGCATCATGCCCCTGGAACATGGTCTGCGTGGTGGCAGTGTGCGCGATGTCGCGCGTGGCGAAGTATGGATACATGCCGCCTGGACCAACGACCCCTGGCTGCTTGTCGGGATGGCCATCAGGCGCGCCCCCTGGATGTTTGACCCGCGCTACCTGCGGCGCCCACCCTACTATATGACGCAGTCGAATCGCCTGGCGACTCTGTTGGTGTTGCAGCACGCGCGCTATAGCCCGCCCTTCGCCGTCTTCCAGTTTGGTCACGAGATACGGGTGGCACGCCTGCACCTGTTCTACCTCGTGCTGCGCTGGTTGGGAGCCGATATCGAGGCGAAAGTGCTCGCCGATGGCACCTTTCAGTTCGACCAGCTTATCTGCTCCCTCGATGTCGCTATCCATCCCGATCATGCCCCGGAGAAGCAGCGACCTTTATGGAGCGATGAAGAAGCTATTGCCG